>CAIWEX010000132.1 GCA_903911795.1 uncultured Schlesneria sp. | reverse complement strand
TGCTGAACCATGAAGGAGACCAGTTCACCATCGGCCCGGCTTAGGCTATGGTCGCGGCAAAAGCGAGGTCGCCCCCTTTGTCGACAGGGATCTCAATCGATTGAGACTCGCCCTGTGTGACGCGTCGGAATACCGTGGACGAACCGTTGATCCGAACAGACAGATCTTTAGCAGGAAGTGCGAAAGAAAGCTTTCCGCTGGGGACCGGAAGCAATGGCAAGGTCAGTGTCCCGGTCGAGCCAGACAAGCGAGCAGGAACCGAGAATTCAAAATCAACGATGTGCAGACCGGGTGTGGAAATAACGACCTTCGAACAGGCACCGTTCACGACAAGCGGTGCCGTCTTGCCGTCGAGTTTCGCGGATCGAACTGCGACGGGTCCGACAGGGAGTTCCAACTGCAGTTGTCCGTCCACGTAGCTGCGAACGGCATACCGCGCGGTAACCTCGGCATTTGATTCGTCAGGTGTTTTTTCGTTGGGTGTAATCTTCACCGAATAGAGAGCGTCGACGATTCCACCATCATTCGGGGCGGTCCCCTTGATCGGCTTGTCGGGATCCGCGCGGTGATACAGTTCGGCAAACTTGTCAAACGGAAGGATGATCTTTTCAGAGGCGAGCGGATCAGTTCCGGCATCAAACGGAACCACCAGCGTGGTTTCCTGCTTGACGGGGGGAATTGGTGGTTGTGAATTGTTCGGAGCGGGCTGTGCAGCCTGTTGTGCCGTCTTATTGGACTGCTCGGATGGCGATTTCTGCTGAGCCGAAGCTTCGCCGGAAAGCAACATCGCGGCGATCAACAATCCGGCAGCGGTACTCGATCTCGTCGGGGGAACCTGCGTTGTAGTCCAACAGCAGCAATTCGCACAGCATTTTTCCAGGCAGCGAACAATCGGCGTCAGCAACCAGAGACCACTGGCGACGATGGAGCCAAAAAAGACCCCGTCGAGAACGACTTGCAGGGCATGAGCGACCAGCGGCAGCAGAGCAAGAGGGAGCGTCAAGCCGATTGCGGCGAACGTCAGTTTGGTGGCGATGCTGCTGCCACGCGAAAACCAGCCAGCGAGGGCGACCAGGACCACAAGGAATATCCGGGCGACTTTTCCGGCATGTTCATCGACGTAATCGAGCCGCAGCGAAATGTCCCCCCGTGCAGGATCTGAACCCGCATAGCGGAACGATTTCAACAAACTACCGTCAGGTGGAGTCAAGTCGATAGCGAGCGACAATAACGCCATTCGCGTCTGCGGTACTCCTGCCCCCTTGTTTGCTGCGACAACCGGACGACCTGGGGCTTTGCGACCTTCCTTTACCCCGTCTCCATCATTGCCTGCGTCAGTGACTGCCATCGATTCAGTGCTAGTAATGTCACCGAGTTGCATCCAGAGGGTATCTTCCTTGCCAGATTGAGGCTGTTCACCACTTACGCTTTTGCGAGGGCGAGACGATAGCGATTTCCACTCATGTGGATTTGGAGCAGATTCTTCTGATTTCTTCTGTAACTTTTCGCTATCAGATAGGCCAGATTTTGGTTGTTTTGCTAATTCGGGGGTGTCTTTGCTGTCAGGCTTCTTTTCGCCTGGTTTATCGTCGAATAACTGGTCCGCTGGCTTGGATTCGACTGTGGCCATCGAGACTGTTGGTTCGTCGGCCGCTGGAGAGGCGTCGTGTAACTGGATACCCCTACCTGGACCAGCGGGACTTCGCGGAGCTGGTGATGACATCGGTGCCGCGAATTTTGCCGACTCCGCGTAATAAGACGAATTGCTGCGTTCCTGGCCTAAAAACAGCATGCTCAAGAAGAGGAATCCCAGCCCGCCTACACCAAGAACTCCGACGAGCGGCAGTAGCTTGCCTTTCCGATACGAAAGGACAATCAACGAGATCGCCCCCAATGTGACAATGACCCAGAACGCCTGCCAACCGAGATCCGTCAGGCTGGGGACGCGAATTCCCGCGTTCCAACTGCTTAAGAGCCCTGTTTCATCCATCCGCTGCTCGGGTTCCAAGGCTCCATTGCTATGAACCAGCAACGTCGTGTTCGGATAGTGCAACTTCCACTGCTGATCCAGAACGTCGACTGGCTGCGATGTCCCCTGCCCCGTTTGCACCGACAACTCAGGAGGTGGCTGTTCAAGCGTGCCGAATCGTGTCAGTGGTTTCACTTCCGATCGATAGAACAACTGCAACTGCCGCCTGTGCCCTGCATGTGGCTCCGACGCTGATGGCGCAACTGTTGCGACCGCATTCAAGGGAATCAGGTAAATGTCTCCCTGCCGTCGGACTTCAACAGGATGCCCATCGACAAGAGTGGCCCACAGCACAGTGTCTGTCGGCAGAGTGACTCGCAGCCCCTGAACGCCGACCGCCACTAACTGAAAATTGGCCCGATGCTGAAGCTCGCCTGTCCGTCCCAGGACACTGGTGATATCGAGCAGCGGACAGATCGCCGTGGGAACCGGCGACTTGTCAAATCGCTCTTCACTGAGCGTCAGTTTTGCTCCACCGGTGACGTTCTGGTAGACGGCCACAATCCGCTCCTTCGGGCTGTACTGGATTTCAGGCAGATCCAGCGGATCGACTTCAGCCAAGACAGACCCGTCAGCCGCTTTCGCATCGATCGTCAGTCGCTGTTCGCTCCCCGCTTCAACCGCCTGAAAACCGTTCTGGCGTTCCGCGTCCACAAACCTGGCTTGAGGGACCTGGAAGGATTTCTCGGCTCCGCGGGGGAGTTCGATATCGCACCAAAGCGGCAACACCCCGCGCACTCGCTGGTCGAACTGCAATGTCCAGATCCGCTCACCGTTCTGAACGGCACCCGGTTTTTGTTCAACGATTTGTCGCAAATAGCTTTGGAATCGCAGTGATGTTCCAGCCGCTTCCGGCAGTGCGATCTTCAAGGTACGAACGCCCCCACCCTGCACTTCCACCATCGCGTGAATGAAGGCGTGCATCGTCTGCGGATCGAGTCTGCTGAATGTTGTCGTCTGCACCGAGATTCGCGATGGCTTGCGAGTGATCTTCAGTGTGCCGCCATAACGTGTGTCCTGGGTCGAAAAACGGAGTCGCTCGTATTCGGCTTTCAGTGGAGCCGTATCCAATCCGGCCAATTCCTGCGTTGCCAGATCCAGATCGTCGTCCCCCCGAATGACAAATGTCCCTTCGTTCAGACTCGACTGCGGCAAGAATAATTCAGGCAACGAGACGCTGATCGGCTGTGCTTCCACCGGCCAGCCTTCGACTTCTTTACGAAGCGACAAATGGATGGTTCCAGACGCTTCTGCCGCCAAGGCCGGGGAGAGCAGGATTCGAACCTGATTCACATTGGCATCTTGTGGAAGGACCTGCCACTTGAGCGGTGCGTTGTCCCGCTTGGCCCCCAGCACGGTCCAGTCGGCCGGAAGTCGCACATCAAGTTCAAACAGCGATGAAAAATGAGTTTCCACGGTAATCAGTGCCTGCAGATCGAGACCTGTGGCGTTCACGTCCAGTACCGCAGCGATGGCCGTCTGGACTTCGCGCTGCTTGGGCTGAGTCGTCAAACGGAGTAGGAAATCGGGACGCCAAACATCGAACCGCAGGAATTCGGTCGCGTTCAGCTTCGCCATCTCATCCGGCATGTCGGTGGTTGGCTTCTGCTCGTGCGTCGACCGACGTACCCCTTCAGTCTCTTCGATCCGCAGTCGAACCCCGGCAGGATGCTGGACCAGCACCTGGCCGATGTGCGAAGTGACATTCGCGATCGACAGCGGCGGAACGGCCCAGGGCTTGTCCGATTCGACCGCCATCACTCCCTTGAGTGTCACCTTGCGAGACCCATCAAAAGCCTGACCAAACGACAGCGAAATTTTCGTGATCGATTTATCGTTGGGATCGTCGTTCAGTTCCCATCCTTCCAAGCCGGTCGATTCCACATCGGCGATTTCCAGTGTGCTGGGGACCGAGAACGTCAGACGATCGATCGGCTTGCCAAACACCTGCAACGTTGTCAAGGCGTGCCAGGTGACTTCACCGGGGGCGACATGCAGGCCGTAACCTGTCGAAGCAAACGTCAGTGCATCGGCAGCGTTATCGGCGGCACGGTCGGTAATCCGCAACTGCAGCCCGGATGCTCCACCCACAGCGACCTTGTAGTCAGCCGCCTGTTCCAGGGGTGAGGGACGTTCTAACTGTGCTGTTCCAACCAGCAACCGCTTTCCGGCGGGAAGCGTCAGCGACAGTGTGCCGCTGGGGGCTTTCAATAATGAAAATCCCGCAACCTGATCACTCCCGAGACTATTCAGCTCGGTGGAAAGCTCCAGCTTCAGCGTGTGAGTTCCCTTTTCCTCCGATAGCAACGAGATGGAACCATCAGGATTGCGCCCCAGCATTGCGGGGGCATCGTCCAGCGATGCCTTTTCGACCGCCAGCCGTTGCATTGGGAAAGTCAGCGCCTGCCACTGGTCGGTGAATTGCGTCAATTGAGCGGTCACCGTGAGGAGTAACTGGTCGCCAGAGACACGGGCCTGATAGTCGGCGCTAGTCAGAACGACGGCGACGTTTGGCAGATTCCCTTTGGCGGCGTTGGCCTTCGCCAGTTCCAGCAACTCGTCGAACTTCTTGCGACTGAGAATCGCACCTCGATGGTCGCGTTCCATGACGACGTCCAGGTCTTCTGCCGGAACGAAGACTCGACGTGCTCCCGACAGTTCGGTTGCCAGATCAACCGGCTGGCTGATGGGGGGCTGAGCATTGATCGGGGATGCCATGAGCATCGCAACAGTCAGGATGACGGCCGCGACTGAATTCTGTTGAACCCGTCGGTAAACCTGGCGAATTCGGCAACGAAGCGCGTTCATGACATAACCCTCCGGGGCCGACGAGCAGAGTGTCATCCGGTGATGACTCATCGCAGTCTCCTCAAGCGAAATCATTTCGTATGGCCTACACAGTACCGCCGGTGGGCGGGTTGGGTTCCGATGGCGATTCGGCAGGTGCAACGGAGTCTGTCGCTGCGGCGGGTGCCTCAGTGACAGTCGGTGGAGTGATCTGAACCAATGCGGCAGATGGCCGTCGGCCAAGGACCGCATGGATCACCCACAATCCAGCCAGCACAATCAGACCATAGGCTGATACTGCCAGGCCGTGAATGATCAGGTTCGAGTCCTGCAGGGCATACGCCGAGGCTCCAAACGCGGCCACGATCAGCAGGGTCAATTTGTTTTCCCACGTCGTGTTCCGCAGGATAAAGGCAATCACCACAATCGCACTGCTGACGATCCAGGTGTAGAACGGCATGTGCCACCAGCCGAAACCTTCGATGGTGTCTCGCCCCCCCAGGTTCATGTACTGGTAACGGCGTCCTTCGATCGGGAATTCAAATACGCCCCCGGTATCTGCACCGATCCACTGATCCAGATCGTGAGTCCCCGTCGCTTCAGGGCTGCGGTTAAACAGCAGATCTCGCAACATCGTGCGTGATTCGACGCTGAAGTTCTTCGGAGTACCAATCAGGGCGAATTCACGAGGCGACCAGACCGCGGCTCGCAACTGCTGGATTGCGACCCCTGTGGCATCCGAACCACCGACCATCGGCAATTGCAGGCGAAGTTTTCCGCCTGCTGACTGAAATGCCGTCGGGTCCAGGTGGATTCGAAACAGAATCACCACAGAGAATTGTTCGTCGGAGGAATCCGTACGAGCAACATTCACAAAGAACGACATCCAGCCATCGCGTGTCTTTAGATCCGCTTTTTCGAGAGCGACCTGCTTCTTGCCGATCAAGACTCCCAGTGGTTCCGCTTTTGATGGCAGATCGATTCGCAGCCGCTGCCGTTCACTCGATTTCATGACGAATCGCGTTCGGTAAGTGGCATTGCTGGCTTTGTCCAGGACGATTTCCACCAGCGCCTTGCTGACGACCGTCTCCACGACACCTTGCACGTCGTATTTGTTGGCGATCAGTTCCAGCTTCACCGGATCTTTGTAGTAGCGGAAAGCGACGAAGCCATCCTGAGGCAGTTGCTGCAGTTCGCGAACATCGATCTGCTCGGAGTCTCCGCCTGTGGCACCTGCGGACACCGAGAGGGCGCGATCCTTGGTGACCGTCATTTCGCCAACGGTTCGCGACACCGCAATGTCACGTTTTCCCTGAGGGCCATCGGCCTTGTCATACGGTGCGAGTACACGGATCGCTTCAATGACCGACGTTTCGCTTTTCGATTCGGTTCCGGCGGTGGGTGTCAGATCATAGGTGATCGAGAATGGCTGATATCCCAGCACGTCGCGCTGCATGACCACGGTCCACGTCACCCAGCCTTCAGCCGCTTGTGAAGCTCGGCTTTTCTGTTTGATCGGGGGTGCCGAACCACCAGCCGTCGAGTTGATCTGAATCTTGTCTGCCAGTGCTTCAGGGACAGCGAAACGGAAGGTGTCGAGGCCCGCATATTCGACGAGGTAGTTCAAGTTTGTTGTCACTTGAACCTGTCCTTGTTTGACATCAGCACGCGTGCCAATGAATGCAGTCAATCGTGTTGGCTTTCGCACGGTTCGCACAGGAACTTCAACCGGGCGGCGATTATAGAGCCACGAAGAAACCAGGCGGGCGTTTGCGATCGATTCCGCTTGCGGAGCTGGATCAGGCTGAACTGCCACCAGCTTTTCGGCGTCGGTGATGACGTCGATGGCCTCAGGGGCGTAGACCTGAACTTTGCCGTTTTCCAGTTCCACGCCAATCGGTTCCAGCAGCGGCAACGTCTGGTCTGTCTTTTCTGCAGCCGGGTCGAGTGTCCGAATCGCGATGACGCTGATCGTCAAGGCCCCCAGCGTCTTTTCCCGCAGACTGACCGACAGAGTTGCCTTGTCGGGCGAGACGTCAAACTGCTTCATCCGATCGCACAGGACGTTTTCGACAGTGATGTTTTCCGGGAGCTTGAACTTGATTTCAAAAACGCCGGCGCGATCGATCGTGAAGTTGACGATCGATCGAAGTCGCAACTGATCTTCGCGGAAGACCAGTTGTGAAGCGTGATCCACAATCAAGCGAGGTTCGATCGGCTTGGCGAGCAATTTGAGCTGGAATGCCGGAGTGTAGTACTTGAAATAGAGTCCCCCGGGCCGCTTCAGTTTCGCGTCCACTTCGCCTTCGTCGATGCGGGAAAGCCCGGTCTGATCTTCCACAGTGATGGTCAGATCGCTCCCCTGCTTGACCGCGACCGTGCCACTCTCGCGGATCACGTTCAGGGCATGGATACCGTATGACGTCGTCCCCTGCATTCCAGCGATTTCAAACGCTTCGACCGGGGCCGCTCGTTCGGTGTGAACTTCCAGAGTCACCTTGCCATCCAGACGGCTGAGCAATTCAACCGAGACCACCTGGCGATTGTCTTCTTCGACCGCTTTCCATTCTTTCACTTTGGCGTTGGAGGTGATGTCGAGGATCCGCTGGCCTTTGGGAACCGCAATCTGCACCTTTTCAATCTGACCTCGCAGGACTTCGTACGTCAGCCAAGCGTCGGTGTGGATCAGGCCGTCTTCGACGGTGACCAGTGCCTGGTTTGTGACACTCGCCAGCAGTTCCATATCTGGCTTGGTTCCGACACGCGGATGCCAGCGGACCGAGATCTTTTCGGTCGAACCGACACTCGCCTTGATCCGGGTTTCCTTGGCAGCGGCGGCAACGGGTTCACTGACCAGTTTGGGTTTCAGTTCGATCGTCTGATCCGCTTCAGGAACAGTGAGTTCGAATGTGGTGATGCCAACGGTGGGGACGTCCATATCCAGACTCTTCCCTTCCGGGGCCGTCCGGACTCGGGCGGTCAGTTCGATCTGGATCTTGTGCTCGCCGGCTGTGGGGATCAGCAGTGAATAGGCTCCGTTACCCGTACCACGGAACAGAACTTTGCCAGAATCGGACGAAACCTTGCTGATTGCCGCTTCACCAAACTTGACGGGGATTTCTGCCCATCCCTTTTCAAGAGCCTGAACCACCAGCGTTGCCGAAACCAGCGCCACGTCCTTTTCGACCTTGGCTGTGTAGCTTGCCGAGGTGATGACGCCGCTGACGGGAGCCTGCTCGGTCTTACGTAGACCGTTGGCACGGGCCGATTCGATCAGGCGCAGGTAATCGGCATAGGGAACGAAAATGCTCCCGTCCGGCTTTTCGAAGACAGCCTTAAGACTTTTGAACGGCATGTAAATCAGCCGTTCTACGGTCTTTTCGTTGGAATTGGCTGGTTCCTGAGCCGCCGGTTTGCCGGAGTCGCCAGGCTGTGCAAGGGCCGCAGAACCCCCAGCCAGCACTCCTCCGATCAACAGTACGGCAACAAGTCCTAAGTGCCGAGTCGCTTGCATAAAATGAATCCTTGAAGTCACAACCCCTCACCAGAACGCTAAGTTCAGCAAAACAGGCAGAAGATGTCGAGGGTGCGGGTTCAGAAAACCTGGAAGACTTGGGCGCAATTCAGGATTGCGGCAAGAATTCTGAAAAAGTAGACCATCTGACGCAACGGGTGTCAAAAATTCTCCCGAAAATGTCTGACCTGTAAAAAAAGGGCTCAAGTTCCGCAAAACAGGCCCATTTTTTCGGCGTGAGTCTCTCGACATTGTTCGGCGCGGGTCTCCTGACCCCGCCGAAACCACCGACCGCAGGTCTCCAGAATTTTGCTGAGCGTCCCGCCCCGGATCTGCTCGTCGCCCCGCCTCACGATTTTCCGTAAGAATTAATGCAGAAGATACTTACGAATCGGAAACGACAACCGAACGTCGAATTTCAGGAATTGGAGACCTGCGGTCGGCGGTTTCGGCAGGGTCGGGAGACCGCCTAGCATCCGCCTTCATGGATGATTTGGCTCACGAGACTCTGGTCAGACTCTGGCGACAGGCAACCGCAGGAATTGACACAGCCGCTTCGTTGTAATCCGCCCCGCGATCAGCAACCTTTGATTTGTGATAACGCCTGACCGCCGTGTTAACCGATTTGCTTCTTTCGCTTCGGTTTGAGCTGCGGTGGTCCGAAGAATCTCAGAATGGCGGAAACATTACTCGGTCGATGATCACGAGCGTTCTTAAACGTGGAAATCATCGAAGAATCGCATTTGGAAATTGCCTTATCGAAATGCGGCAGTGGATCAATTCCGACGTTTTCAGCGGCAATCCGTGCAATGACAAGCGAGGCGATTGAGTCCCGAAAGTCAATGGTTGCATTTTCTAAGCTGGCAATGTTCATTGCGCGTGTGAGCCATGAAGCATCCTTTGTTGACAGTATTTGAAGTGCCATTCGGCGAACATATGCGACAAGGTTCCACGACGCTGCAGGATGCAAGGAACGACGAAGAATACGTCGTTGGCCATCATTGCAGCCCGCGTAGAAGTCAGCGAGACGTGACAAGGCCAAATCAAGTTCATGTGAGCCGACCGAATCCCAAAAATGCCGATCCGAGTACCTTCGCCGTGTCGCCGTCACGTTGAGTAGCGACTGGAATTCAGGTAACTGCGATTCGAAAGCGGAGGTATTCATCAGCAGCTGACAACCAAGATAACCCGGCGGCGGCCAGGTGACTTCGACTTTAGAACACGCCCGATCCGCCGATCGGAATGTCCGGCTTGCGATAAACGCTAATCGTTCAGTGGATTGAGTGAAAGATCTCCTTAGGCTCACGGCCGGGGTGGCCGGTGCTGGACCAACGGGAGGCCCCGGTTGAATGTTGATCGACATTGGTCACTAACTCAGTGTGGATAACCAAGGCTGCCCGAAAATCCGGGGCTTCCTTCGCAAAGCCTCAGTCCATCCCCGACCACCCTTCGACGAACACGCCAATACTTTGGACCGCCAGTGACGGCGGGTCAAGTTGACCACCTCGACAGGCTGTTCTCAGAATACGATCCCTTCTTTCCAGCGGCAGGTATCCAGTACGACCCATTCGCCGTTGACCTGGTGCAACCACACGGCGATGTGATACCGCGGCCGGTGCCATTGCAGTTCCTTGATACGCGTCTGAGCAGCCTTTGGGTCGCCAGGCGGATAGGTGTTATACAATTCGACTCTGAACTCGCCGCCGGGACAGTCAGCCATCGTGTAGTCGAGTTGCCGATCTGGCTGTCTCAGGTCGGCGAGACCTACATCGAGGGATTTCCCGTGGAGGTGGTGCAGCTTTTCGACCGGGGCATGACCCCAATCGAAATACCACCACGACACACTCACAGCCAAGAGGCCAGCGATTGTCCCCGCCCCAGCTATGATTGCTGTTCGTCTTCGCATCAATGCCTCACTCCCTGTTTGACACGTCTGTACGCCGTAGAACAGGCTATTCTTACGATCCCAGTATCTCCACCGGGCAATGTATGGGCATCGAGAGGCAGAATTCAGACGCATGAAGCTCTTGGATCGATACGAAGCTGCCTCTAAGGTCGGCGATTAGTCCACCACGAAGTCCACCACGAAGTCCACGAAGATCACGAAGGAATTAGAGAACGAAACGCTTGATTCCATCTTTGAGCCTGGTGTTGTTGCAGTTGTATTGTTGGCGTTGATAGAAGCCTGATCGTGATGTCAGCCCGTTTCATGCAGGTCAGTATCTGGGGCTTCGTCGATTTCCATCTTCGTGCTCTTCGTTCCTTCGTGGTAATCTCATTCCACTAACAACAGCCAAACGCGATTGTAACAGATTAGCCGCGGTTGCCGCTTCAGCTACCGAGGTTACCTAGAGGGCGGCCCGGCTTGCTTCAAGCCGGGGGCCGGAGGTCCAAGAAACTTTAGCCCGACGTTAGACAAAGTTTAACGAGGTTCGTGCATCGGCGCTTGGCTTGAGATTTCTTGTGCTGCGCACCCAGTTTGAACAGAACGAAGCTGGGCCACCCCGCCGCCTTTTCAGGTCCCTTTTTTCGGTACGAACCGGCCCCCGATTGTTACACGGATCACAACCTGGCCATCCTTTCGAGCGTAAAACACCTCGCCTTCAACCCAGGCAGGGCTGTCCGCGTTTTGGGGAGACGTGAATCGCTCTTTAGGAACCCATTCGCCAGCCGAGTATTGAGTCGCTGACACTGAGGCCAATGAGGACGATGGATTGGCAAGGCCCAACTTTTCCAAGGGACGAAAGTAATGTTTCAGGATGACGGTCGATTCCATCGTGTCGGAGTTACCACTTGTGACGGCAGGAAGTGCTTCTTGTTTCAAGTTGAGCAGAATCAAGTATTTCACCTTGCACTCACCACCATCCCACTGCGATCTCATGAGCGAGCGCCTCAAGTGTTTTTTCTCCGACTGCGTCCATCTGAATTTTGCTTCATTTGGATCAAGACGGGTAGCATCGATATACGGGTGTGGCTGCTGGGCAGCTTTCACGAAGGCAGTCGAGGATGTCCTGATGAAGTTTAATGTACGAATCGACTTCTTCTTCGGAAGGTTTGGAGACGACTGGTTGAGCTGCCATCAGAACTGCAGTTCCAATACAGGCGACGGTTGCTAAGGCAAGGCATTGAATTCGTCGTTGCATCTGTACATCCTTGTTTACGTGTGATTGAACGCGCGGACCTTTGCACCTGTCGACGTCGATCGCCGGGCGGCGACGATTATCCATTTCAGACCGCGTTATTTCGCCGTTCGACCCTCAGCGGACGGCGGTTATTTTTCCTCTTTCTTGGAAGCGGCCTGTTTGGTTGAGACGAC
>CAIWEX010000131.1 GCA_903911795.1 uncultured Schlesneria sp. | reverse complement strand
GTGTTGAATCCGAATGTGTGGTCTTTGGTCCACTGCACACCGAAGGATACGTCTTCGTTGATCTGCGAAATGAAGCGGCCACTTGCACCCGTGAAGCTTCCGCCGGCTTGGCCAGCACCCATGAAGTGATAGCCGCCGACATAGGCATTCACGCCGTATCGACCGACGAGTGGCAGTGGTCCCCCGACTTCCGCATCGAACCCGGTGAAGGCCTGGGCGACCTGGGTTGTCCGCTGGAAGACGATGTTGTTGCCCAGGCACGATGCCGTATCGGCGAGTGTTGAAGCACCCGCATGATCGTGTTGACCGGCCGGAATATATCCGTTGACCCGGTAATCGACGTACCGGCCCAGCGATTCAAAGCTCAGGCCGATTTGATTGAAATTAGACCCGATCCCACCGGTCGAGTTATCGTACCAGGCCGACAGACCAGCGATGCGGTCATACTCACGCATCCACCAGCGCCAGCCAACCCCGACGTTGGCACCACCACCCTGATTGTCATAGGTCAAGAGCCCACGAGCATCCAGGAAGACAATCGCTTCATCCGATTCGATGGCATAGGGAATGAAGGCTCCGATGTTGGTGTAGCCACCACCGTAGTAGAGTCCACCGCCACGTGAGTCGACGTTGAACTTCGGCTGGAAGACCCGATCAACCGGGGTGACACCGAAGTAGCCTCCAGGATTCACACCTCCCTGGTTAGCCCCGGCATAGGGCTGAGCGATGCTCTCCAGGGGACTTAATGGGGCTGGTACCTGTGGCGCCTGGGCCAGAGCAGGGGGGCGACCCAGTTGTATGGTCCCCTCACTCACTTGCGGCGACGCTTGCGCGGCTGCCGGAGGTTTCCCCAGTTTCACGGTCCCTTCAGACTCGCTCGGCAATTGCGCGACGGCGACGCCCGTCAATGCCGCCCAAGTCATAAGTCCGGCCAAACACCGCTTGATTCGAAGATTCATCGGTTGCTCCAGCGACTGCTGAGAAAACCTCGCACGCCACCCTGTTCATCAACAATTCCGTCGCCCCGGCGCAGTCCGGGACTTTAACGGTTACTCCGCCTATAGCGGTTATCCGTAGTTTTCGGAAAAGTGGGGCAATGTGGTTGAGTGAATTACCGCTACAAAACGCACTTTCGGTACAAGCCGCAAAGTTTGACAGGCGTGTCGCAGGTTCCGCCGGAAGTCATCAGGCGGAACACGAGGACTTCGGAGAACTTCGCCGATTTCCGCAAGGATGGGGTGTCGAGTTCGCCAGTCCCGGTGAGTCACTTTCGGCATGTCCTGCTGATTTGGCGATGCCTGAAGCTGCTGGGCAGGAAGTAGGGAGGGTTTGGGTGGCGGCGGGCGCACTGGCTTTGCAGAAGCCCCCGAAACGGAATGCGATAGAAACGGCGGCTTCCCCAAGCTGGGTGCGCCCGCGCCACCCTGTCGTGCTGGACGCTTGGCTCGAAGCGAGCTGGTCGCACCCTCCGTCAGCACAGACGTGACTGTGGATGTATTCCGTTTTTCCGAACCCGTTGAGATTCCACCAGTAATCAACTGGGTGACACCGTCGAATAACCTGCGACCACCAGCCGAAACGCGCTAGCGTGTTCCGACTGATCGATGTCTCGAAAGTCATACCCGGCTGGCGGTAGCGACTGGCAAGCACAGAGACAAAGATGTGGTTAACATTGACTCCACCCTACATTGCAAAAGCCGATTGTCTTGGACCTGAGGACGGCTGTCATTGCCAGGCGATCGACCTCGTGAATCTGCCCACTGGCGCACCAAAGCTGCCCCGTTCCGCCTGCAAATCAATTTGAAGATGCCGGAATATTCTCCATGCGATGTCGCGCTTCGGAAACTGGAATGAACCATGGAAACAGGCGGTGTCTGTCGTGCAAACGTCGGACAATCACGAGAGTCAACGTCGATCTCGACACCGTCTGGTGTGAACTTTTGATGACCTTTTCCCATTGAGGCATACGAATTGCAAAGTTCATACAACACATTCGGGGAGACGATGCCTCATTCTTCTCACGTATGTTGATGCGGGCCTGATC
>CAIWEX010000130.1 GCA_903911795.1 uncultured Schlesneria sp. | reverse complement strand
GAGGGCTACTAACCTTTCCGCTCCAGTCAAACTTAAGTGGCGACACGGGAACGATTGGTTGTGTCGTTGAACCTATGAGCGCGGTCTGTCCGGCTGGCGTACTGACAACTGCGGATTGCGGGATAGCACCCGATACGGCTACGCTGATCGTTTTCGTCGGCAGGTTACTGGTCCCCCCTGCGCCGTCGGACAGATAAACCTGAACAGTGCGTGGCAGGGTGGAGGGAGTTGACGAGACGCTACGATAAGTCACGTTGTGCAGAATGGCTTGCACCGCTGAATTCGTGGCGTTGGCATTTAACGTAATGATAAGATCCGTTGTGCCTGTCCCTCCCGTAATCGTACCAACAACTGTTCCGCGATAGAGCACGTTGGAACCGCTCACACCGATCAGTCGGGTCACCTGGCGTAACTCAAGGCGGTCGGCAGCTTCGGCGTTGGCGGTCAGGCTGATGGTCAGAACGCCGCCGTTGAATCGGGTCGTGTCGACATCAGTCACCGTCACGTTCGGGTCCAAGACAACGGCGCTCGCGTTGGCGACATAGGAAACCGTGGTGTCGAAGGAACCGACCACTGGATTGGCACTGGATGACGAGCCACCGTTGATCGTACCAGTCGCAATACTGGTTCCGATCGTCATCGAATTTCCAAGTCCGACGCCAACAGAAGTGCTGTTGGCGTTGACGTACGCGATGTCTTTGATCCCATCAGCATTTAAGTCGAGCACTTGAAACGAATTCGGTCCGCTGCCATAAGGAAGCTGGATCTGATTGCCGAACGTCGGGGTCGTCGCCCCCACAGGGGTGGTGTTCGTATAAACAATAAAGTGGTTCGCGTTTTGCGTGCCTGCGATCAAATCTGGTTTACCATCTCCATTGACGTCCGCAATCGAGACAGACGTCAATTGTTCCTGGGCGAGAATTTCGATGGGAGTTCCATAGGTAAATGAACTCCCACCCTGAGGAGTGGTGTCTGGAAAAACGGTGATTGTCTGGTTGTTGGCACTGACGATTGCCATATAAACTCGCCCATCACCCGTGAAATCTCCAGCGGCGATTCCACGTGACAGATTACCTGTCGGGACATAAACCGGCGAGGCGTAAGTGACTGTTGACGAACCCGCCGCCGTCGTATTCATCATCACCATCGCCGACTCACCATAAAGAGCCGTACAAGTAATGTCGGGCTTACCATCGCCATTCAAATCTGTCACGAGCAACCTTCGTGGCCATGACAGTGAGTTGTGAAAAGTCTGGGGCGCAGCAAACGTCGGTGTGGTTGCACCTGTCGCTGTCGTGTTGATCAGAACATTGACCTTACCGCCCGGGATACCGTCGTTCATCGCGTCGACAATATCCAGTTTTCCGTCTCCGTTGATATCTGCAATGACGAGCGAGCTTGGCGATCCGCCGCCGGCCGGAACCTGAAACGGCGAGAGCAGATTGATCGTACTTGATCCCGCGCTGGTCTGGTTGACGAAAATTCCGAGATTCGTCGAATAATAATTCGCGGTGACCAGTTCAGGTTTTCCGTCGCCATTCAAATCCGCTGCTGCGACCCACGCGGGCCAACCAGCGTTGGTCGCAAACGACTGTGCGGTGCCGAATGACGGTGTGGCAGCGCCTGCTGTGGTCGTGTTGAATAGCACCGCAAAGTTGCCGTTTTGAACTTCACCGACAACCAGATCCTGTTTGCCGTCTCCGTTGAGATCGCTGACGACAAGACTGCTCGTTCTGTTCTGTCCGGTCGTTACTTGAAAATTCGTTGTTCCGGTAAACGATGGAGGGTTATCGAGAAGCCCAGTCAGCTTTACGGTAAATGACAGCGGTCCCGCGTTCTGCGAATTACTCAATACCGGGACACTGATGGTCGTGGTACTGTTGTTAATTCCGAAATACGCAATGCCGGAAGTGGCGGTATAGTCCGCTCCCGCCTTGGCGGTCCCATCCTGAGTCTGGTACGAAACGCCAACAGATTTGCTCAGATCGCCATCGCGAGTCAACGTAAAGACCATCATTGCCTGGCCGCTCACCGGTTCATCAACAGTTGCATTGGTAATCGTCACAGACGACAGAAGAACCCTGCTTTCGAGGATCTGTACCTGAGCACCCACGGGATGGGCTTGGCAAGTCCTACGGCCAGCCTGACGCTTCGTGATGCGACGTGGGAGCCAGTTCCAGACATTGAAATTCATCGGAACTCCGACAATTTAGTAAACGATTCGAGGGGCGGAATTTGCTCGAACTGCCTGTGTTTCGCAGTTCCAGGAACTAATAATGAATACCGTGTCAAGGACATGACAGCAAGGCTGAAGGAAGTCACTATGTCTGAACTCCGTTCCACACCGGGGCTGTTTGGAAGTAAGAAGTAGACGATCGTCAACAGCCCGATGATGCAACCGAGCGTGCCGCATGTTTTCTTATACCAGCATCAAATCCTGACTGCTTATCAACCGTCAGCCTGATGGAAATTCGATGACCTCCACAGATCCAAATGAACAACTAAAGAACTCGTTCCCGGAAACTCAATACGAGCAAACGGCTCATCGCCCGTGGGTTGAAATTCAGGGGTCAGGCGGACTGGCCGAATGGCTGCTCGAACAACAAGTCAGCCTGGCGTTCAGTACGTACCAGTCAGGCAAGATCTTCTTCGTCGGAACAGGTCCGCAAGGAACGCTCTCTGTCTTCGAGCGGACATTCGATCGTGCGATGGGGTTTTACGGTAACGATCAGACACTCTGGCTGAGTACGTCCTATCAGCTTTGGCGATTCGAAAATGCCTTGCCACCCGATCGACTGTATGACGGTCGCGATCGCTTATTTGTGCCGCGTATCGCTTACACCACGGGCGATCTCGACATCCACGACATTATTGTGGAAAAATCGGGGCGGATCGTCTTCGCTGCCACTCAACTCAGTTGCCTCGGTACCATCAGCAATCGATTCAGCGTAACGCCCTTGTGGCAGCCGCCGTTTATCAGTTGCCTGGCCCCCGAAGATCGCTGTCATTTGAATGGGCTTGCAGAGCGGGATGGTCAGGCGCGGTATGTCACCGCCGTTTCCCGCAGCGATTCAAGTGGCGGCTGGCGCCAAGATCGCAGCGACGGTGGACTCGTCATCGATGTCACCACCAACCAGGTGATCGGCGAAGGGCTGAGCATGCCCCATTCGCCACGCTGGTACCAAGGGCAATTGTGGCTGCTCAATTCGGGACGTGGTGATTTTGGTCGCCTTGATCTGCAATCGGGACGGTATGAACCGGTTGCATTCTGTCCAGGTTACATCCGAGGTCTGTCATTTGTCGGCAACTATGCCGTCGTTGGATTGTCCAGACCGCGTCACGACAAGAACTTTGGCGGGCTGCCGCTCGAACAGGAACTCTCAAAACGCAATTGTGTCACCGAATGCGGACTCCGCATCATCGATCTCCGAACTGGTGACTGTGTGCATTCGCTGAAGATCGAGGGCGACGTGACTGAAATCTATGACGTGGTCGTCATGAAAGGGGCGTCGCGCCCCATGGCACTCGGATTAAAAACGGATGAAATTAAGGTCCTGCTGTCCCTGGATGGACCAGGAAAACTCTGACGCCCGCGGCGATCATGGTGATCGCATTTCGCCGGGAAACGACAAAACAAGTCGTGAACGGAAAGCCGATCGCAGGCCTCGTCGAGGTGCTGCAAGTTTCCGTCAATTTCGAGCAGAAAACTCCGCGAATATCATTGCCCAAAGAAAAGTTTAACCCTGTGCTGAGCACAGGGTTAAATCAGAGGCCCCGGTCGGAGTCGAACCGACGATGACGGATTTGCAATCCGCTGCCTTAGCCACTTGGCTACGGGGCCGACAGACCAAGAATCGGCAATCGCTCGTTGCAGGTTGAGTTTTCCCGGTCCGAGAATCGGAAAAAACCTCAAACCGCGATTTTCCGGCAATCCCTGCTTGTGCGCGAATCGTAGTCGCAGTTGTACTCGCGGTCAACCGTCTCAAAGTTTACCTCTCTTTCCCGCCTCGCCAGTGATTTGGGGGGAATCGTCAGGATGAGTCGCAGGGTCATATCAACAAACGCTGACGCGTATGAAGGCGACCAGCCACTGACAAGACCGCACGGATTCTCAATGCCGATAACCTGGGCAGGATGTAGGGGGAGAAGTGGCGCTTCGCCGCGCCGGCCCACCATCATTTCTCGCCGTTTCCTGATGGTGGGCCGGCGCTCTAAGCGAGCTGGTCTTCACCCTACATTGAAAACCTGTAACCAAAGTGCAACTCAGTTGCTGCAAACAGAAGGAGACGTTACGCTCCGTCTGGTTCGCTGGAATTTCGTCCTCAGGAGTTCGTTTGAATGACTGCCCCGATTCATGTTGCCGTCACTGGTGCCGCTGGCCAAATTGGTTATGCCACCCTGTTCCGCCTCGCGTCTGGTGAGATTTTTGGTTCCCACCGACCTGTCGTTCTGCACCTGATCGAAGTCCCCCCGGTCATGGCGGCACTCGACGGAATCCAGATGGAACTCGATGACTGTGCGTTTCCAACGCTCGCCGGAGTCCAGAAGCACGATAGCGATCATCTGGAAGAGGGCTTCCGCGACTGTAATTTCGTAATCCTCGTCGGCAGTATCCCACGCAAGCAAGGGATGGAACGAGCGGACCTGATTCGAATCAACGGGCCGATTTTCACAAGCACCGGTAAAGCGATTCAGGCTGCGGCGGCGAAAGACGTGCGAGTTGTCGTGGTGGGGAACCCCTGCAATACGAACTGCCTGATCGCGATGTCACACGCTCCTGACGTGCCACGCAACCAGTGGTTTGCGATGACACGCCTCGATCAGAACCGTGCGGCTGCTCAGTTGGCTCAAAAAGCGGGACGGCCTGTTTCAGCCGTTTCAAACGTCGCCATCTGGGGAAATCACTCAGCAACGCAATATCCTGACTTCGTGAACGCGAAGATCGACGGCAAACCAGTTCCTGAAGTCATCAGCGATCATGCCTGGTTGAAGAGCGACTTCATCAGCACGGTTCAACAGCGTGGTGCTGCGGTCATCAAGGCTCGCGGCGCTTCCAGTGCTGCAAGTGCCGCAAATGCTGCTCTCGATACTGTCAAAAGCATTGTCACTCCCACGCCTGCTGGTTCGTGCTTCAGTGCAGCCGTCTGGTCAGATGGTAATGGCTACGGGATCGAATCAGGTCTGGTGACCGGTTTGCCGCTCTGCAGCGATGGACATAATTGGCGAGTTGTCCAGGGCTTCAAGGTGGACGATTTCAGCCGCAGCCAGATTGACAAGACAATCGCCGAATTGAAGCAGGAACGAGACACGGTCAAGGATCTGCTGCCATAGTGTCAAAGTCAGTTCGCTGCCGATACCACTGTCTCGGCAGCGAAAACTTTCTTTCTGCACATGGTGCGGCGACTTACAGGAATTCCGAGCGTTATCAATGTGCTCGAATTGTGGAAGGGTGCCGACGATGAACATGCGATGGGAACAGCGAATTCGTAAAGCCGTCCTGGCGGCTGGATGCGTTGGTGTCTTAACTGTATGTAGCTCTGCCCGGGCCGGATTGCCATTGGCCCAGGCCACTCCGGCCCCGCCTCCGGGGGCGGCAACTGTCAGTGCCCCTCCGAAATATTACATCGTCGAAGGCATTGTCGTGGTCCTTCTGGTGGCAGGAGCCGTTTTTGCCGTCTGTCGCACAAGCGGCCGATCCTGACAATGAAGAATCTGACAGTCAAGAATCTGACCGCATAGAACCTGACGGCAAAGAAGCTGACAGTACAACTGTGACGAATACTCCCCGCGCTGATGCTGGTACCGACCGACGCGTCGTCGTGACTGGTATCGGAATCTGGTCGCCTCTCGGGACAGATCGCGAATCGACGTGGAAATCATTGGTCGCGGGGCAGTCGGCTTCACAATGGTTAGCCCCCCCTTATTGGACAGGGACATCGCGTTTGGCGGGGGCTCCGTGCCAGCTTCCGTCGGAATCCGTTGAAGTCGGGATCGATCCGGTGATGAGTCTTGCGCGACAGGCCGCGACTGAAGCAATTGCTGACGCCCGACTGGATGCTGAAACGCTCGCGGCGGAAACGACGGGTGTCGTGTTTGGAACCAGCAAAGGAGGATTGCAGACCGCTTCACGCATTCTTGCAGGGCAACAAATTACCAGAAACTGGCTCGACATCTGGCCCAGTTCGGCGGCGACGCATGTCGCATCACAGATCGGTTGTCGCGGACCGGTCATCGCTCCGGTCCTGGCCTGTGCAACAGGACTGGCGGCATGTCTGCGAGGGTTCGAGTTGATCCGTGACGGGCGATGTGACGTCGTTATAGCAGGGAGTTCCGATGCGTCATTGCAGCCGGCAATCCTGGGGTCATTCCAGCGACTGGGGGTCCTTGCCAGGCCGGGCTCAGATCCCTCCATGGCCTGCCAACCCTTTGATCAGAATCGGTCTGGATTCGTGGTGGGTGAAGGAGCGGGCTGTCTGATTCTGGAATCGCTTGAACATGCAATTGCCCGTCGCGGGCGCTGGTATGCTGAATGGCTCGGCGGGCGCATGTTGTCCGATCCGAGTGGTCTGACACAGCTCGATCCGGCCGGAACATCACTGAAACGCTTACTTACCGACCTGATACGGACAACAGGTCAACTGCCCGAGTACATCAATCTGCACGGGACCGCCACGATTCCAAACGACCGCGTCGAATCGCAATCGCTGCGCGAAGTCCTGGGTGAGAATGCCAACCGGATCGCCTGTTCCAGCTTGAAAGGGGGCCTGGGGCACCTGCTGGGGGCTGCCGGAAGCGTCGAACTGGCTGCCGCAATCCTGGCGATACGGGACCAGATCGTCCCCCCGACCGTGAATCTGCGCAATCCTGACCCAGAACTGAAACTCAATTTTACTCCGCATCACTCCGAGAAACGGCGAATTGACCGTGTCTGGAAACTGTCACTCGGCTTCGGAGGTCACCTTTCAGCCGCGTGCGTGGGGCGCCTGGCCGGAACCGGCGATCGAACGAATGCTTCCGCTTCCCAATGATTCGCTGGTATCTGTCGCTTTTCGGCCCAAAGAAATCTAAAGTGAGGATATTGCGAGTCTGCATACTGACTGACACCATTCGGCCCCGAACGGCACGCAAACAGAACGATCTCTTCATAAACGTATCCGTCTGATTGACGACACTGACCGCTCTCCGTTTTGACAGGGTAGGCCCCTAAGGATTTTGACGTGAATTACGATGTCTACGACAACCCGCTCATCGGCCGCTATGCATCGGCTGCCATGTGCCAACTTTGGTCACCGCAGACTAAGCATTCGACATGGCGCCGGTTGTGGGTGGCTTTGGCCGAGGTCGAACGCGACCTGGGGTTGGAAATTTCACAGGCTCAGATCGAAGAGTTGAAATCGCATGTCGACGACATCGATTTCGAGCGGGCGGCTCGTCACGAAAAGGTGATGCGTCATGATGTGATGGCACATGTCCATGCGTATGGCGATATCTGTCCGACCGCAAAGCCGATCATTCACCTCGGCGCGACCAGTTGCTATGTCACCGACAACACCGATTTGATCCTGATGCGGCAAGGCCTGCAGATGCTGCGATCGAAGCTCGTCGCTGTCATTGACAAATTGGCGAAGTTCGCAGAAGAGTACCGCGACCTCCCCTGCCTGGGCTTCACTCACCTGCAACCGGCACAACCTGTCACGGTTGGCAAGCGAGCGACGCTGTGGTGTTACGATCTGGTGCTTGATCTGGAAGAGATTGAGTATCGCATCTCGACGCTCAGGATGCGCGGGGCCAAGGGAACCACGGGTACCCAGGCAACGTTCCTGTCCCTCTTCAACGGCGATCACGAAACGGTCGAAGAACTGGACAGGCGTGTCTGTCAAAAAATGGGGTTTGATCAAGCCTATGCAGTGACAGGCCAGACCTATTCGCGCAAGGTTGATTCCCAAGTCATTGAAACTCTGGCAGGGCTGTCTCAGTCGGCACACAAAGCAGGTTCAGATCTGCGACTGCTGCAAAGTCGCAAGGAAGTCGAAGAGCCCAAGGAAAGCAGTCAGATTGGTTCCTCGGCCATGGCCTACAAACGGAACCCGATGCGAGCGGAGCGAATGTGCGGCCTGGCTCGGTTTGTCATGAGCCTCACGTCATCCGCCGCTCAGACAACGGCGACGCAATGGATGGAACGAACGCTCGACGACAGTGCCAATCGCCGACTGACGATCCCGCAGGCGTTCCTGGCGACGGATGCGATCCTGATCCTGTATCGAAACATCGTTGACGGACTGGTGGTCTACCCGAAAGTGATTGAACGTCATCTGAACGAGGAACTGCCGTTCATGGCGACTGAGGAAATCCTGATGGCGGGTGTGCGTGCTGGCGGCGACCGACAGGATTTGCACGAAGCCATCAGAGTCCATAGTTTCGAAGCGGCCCGGATGGTTAAGGAATTGGGACGCGATAACGATCTGATCGAGCGATTGCAGGCAGACCCCGCGTTCGCAAAGATTGATTTGACCGCCGCACTTGATGCACGCCGGTTTGTCGGGCGAGCCCCCGAACAAGTCGACGCGTTTATTGCCGACGTCATTCGCCCGATTCGACAACGATATGCGGACGAGTTGAATCAATCGGTCGACGAACTCCGCGTATAACCAAACAAGGCCATCAGCCGGAACGCGCTAGCGTCCAGTTCAAAACGATGGATGGAACGAACCCTCGACGACAGTGCCAATCGCCGACTGACGATTCCGCAGGCGTTCCTGGCGACGGATGCGATCCTGATCCTGTATCGAAACATCGTTGACGGACTGGTGGTCTACCCGAAAGTGATTGAACGTCATCTGTCGGAAGAACTGCCGTTCATGGCGACTGAGGAAATCCTGATGGCGGGTGTGCGTGCTGGCGGCGACCGACAGGATTTGCACGAAGCCATCAGAGTCCATAGTTTC
>CAIWEX010000129.1 GCA_903911795.1 uncultured Schlesneria sp. | reverse complement strand
CATCGTCGACGACCGAGCCGAAGTTTGGAAACAGATCGCTGATCCACGCACCACTCTGGCCGTACTGCTTGAACTCCCAGCGAGGTCGAATCAAAAATCGTTCGAACTTGCCTGGCTTGTTCAGCCAGCGAGAAGCGGTGATCGACTTTCCATGATCGGCAATCAGTTGTGGCTTGCGATCAAACGTGTCGACATGTGACACGCCGCCGGTGGAGTAGAGAAAGATGACTCGTTCCGCTTTGGCGGGAAAGTGCCCCGCTTTAGACGCCAGCGGATCGATCGCTTCGGCTTTCGCTTCATCGTTCAGTAACCCGGCCAATGCGATCGCGCCGAATCCGCCCGATGCGGTCTTCAAGAATTCGCGGCGATTGAGAGTCATCGTCTTTTCCTTCGCGGTCAAAAACAATTTGAGTCCTGCTGGCCGGGTGGGCCGTCCTGTGAAAAATCAGTCGACATACAGGAACGAATTGCTGGTCATCAGGACTCGGGCCAACGCCGACCAGGCCGCGACATCGGGTTCTGTCACGGCAGGGCTGCGCCCATTCAGTTTCTGTCGATAGTCATTCAAGAATGCCGCCGCTGCAGCGATTTCTTCAGGGGTGGCAATCCGTCCGCAGGCCGTTTCCATTGCAAAACGGACTCGTCCCCCCTCGTCGGCAGTCACAGTCAGAATCCGCCGCGCGAAGGCTTCGGACTGCTCGTGAACGAAAGGAGCGTTCATCAGGAACAGCGATTGAGTGGGCGTGGTCGTCGGCAGACGCTCGGCCACACTCTGATTCGGATCGGCCGCATCAAACAAGGCCAGGAACGGATGTCGGCGATTGCGCTGAACCATCAGATAGACGCTGCGATAGTTCGAATCGTAGACAGCATGGAAAGGACGATGAATCGTGAAACCCCAGGTCGCGGTCGGTGGAAACGGATGTGAGGGTGCTGGAGATCGGTCGAGTTTGCCACTCACCGCCAGCATCGCATCCCGGATCGATTCAGCATCCAGGGCCCGTCGCGAATAGCGCCAGAGCCAGCGATTATCAGGGGCGATCTGCAGATTGGCCGCATCGTCGTCGCTGGCGAGTTGATAGGCCTGCGTTCGCATGATCAGACGATGGAGCGATTTCACTTTCCAGCCGGATGCAACAAACTCATTGGTCAACCAGTCGAGCAGTTCAGGATGGCTGGGCCGATCACCTCGAACCCCGAAATCACTCGATGTCGGGACCAGTCCGCGTCCAAAATGCCATTGCCAGACCCGATTCACAAAAACGCGAGCGGTCAGCGGATTGCCGGGTCGAGTCAGCCAGTTTGCCAGTTCCAGCCGTCCGCTGCCGGTGGCATCGGGGGGCAAGGGATCTCCCCCGAGAATCTGCAGAAACCGACGCGGGACTTCGTCACCCAGCTTGTCCGGTTCCCCACGCTTTTGAACTTTAGCATTCTTCGGCGTCCCTTCGCTCACCCCATAGACAACTTCATAGGGAACGCTGGCTGCGACGGTCGCACGCTGCTGATTCAATGATGCCAGTTCCCCGTCGACCACTTTCAGTCGCTCCGCAGCATCAGCCGGTGGCACAAACGGAGCGACAGGACCGGTCCCCGGTGCCGCGAAGGGTGTTTCCTGCAGACCGACGTTATCGAGATCACGCACAGGGGCCGGGGCATCCACATGACCAAACCCGTCACAGATGAAGGTGTCGAAAACCCCGTCCCAGTTGGGTGAAATTGCGATGTCCTGAAACGCCGTCAGATCCTTGGCCGTTCCGACAACCCCCGAATACGTCCGCTTGTCGGGATCGATCGTCAGACGCAGCGTCTGCCATTCGCCGAGTACCGGCTTTCGAATGACGTCCCACTTCGTGCCGTTCTTGATGGCAATTTCCGTGGGAGTGATACTGCATTCCAATACCTGAGATGCGATGACTCCGCGTCCCAGATAGAACCGATAGGCGCCTGTCTTGTCGGTCGGACTTACCGTGCGAAAATCGACGGTGAAATGCATCTGTTTGCCGGGAGTGGCTCGCAGACCATTTTGAAAGACATAGCGGACACCATCGGTCTTCATGCCGGTCCCCAGCCGCACGCCGCGCGTCCCCGCGGGATGAATGTGAGCAAACGGGCTTTGTGCATCGGCAACGACCGAGTTGGGTCCCGCCGACAACCAGGGGGCGGCAGGTGGCTTATCGAGCGGCTGGCCTTCGAGAGCCAGATCGAAGCCCCCGGCAAACGACTTTCCATCCAGCGTGGCTCGTTCCGTCTTCAACCGGCTGATTGCACCATCAATCCGCGCCAGTTCTGCAGCCTTGGCCTGCTCGCGTCGAGTCGCCTCTTCGGGGAGAACGAGCGGCGGGAAGTTGGCAGGTTGCTTGTGTTCTTCACCACCAGGAAAGGCCCATTTGGTGCTCTGCATGATCCCATACAGGGCATAGTAATCCTCGGTCGTCACCGGATCATATTTGTGATCGTGACAGCGGGCACAACCGAGCGACAGGCCGAGGACTGAGCGGCCGACCGAATCGATCACGTCGGCAAAGTCCAGGTGCTGATAGTCGGGCGAGGGACTGTATCCATACCGTTTTCCGATGGCGAGGAACCCTGTTGCAGTGACACGGTCGGCATACAGTTCGGGTGGTCCCGTCCGAGCGATCACGTCACCGGCAATCTGTTCGCGCAGGAACTCGTCGAACGGCTGATCCTTGTTGAATGCACGAATCACCCAGTCCCGGTACTTACCCGCTTCGCGGATAGGATAGTCAGCGCCATCGCCGGCAGTATCGGCATAGCGAGCGACGTCGAGCCAGTTGCGTCCCCAGCGTTCGCCATAGGCGGGAGATTCGAGCAGTCGATCGACCAGCCGGGAGAAGGCTTCAGGCGATTCATCCGCCAGAAACGCGTGGATCTCATCCGGCGTTGGAGGGAGTCCCGTCAGATCAAACGTCGCCCGGCGAATCAGCGTCCGCTTGTCAGCCGGGCCCAGCGGTGTCACCTTGGCGGCCTGTCGTCCCGCCTGCAGAAAGGCGTCGATCGGTTGAGCGGCACCGGCGGGTGGTGGTGAAGAATGGACCGGCTGAAAGGCCCACCACTTCCTGGCTTCGTCGGCATTCATCCCACCAATGCGGGCGACGGCTGTGCGAGGGTCATGAGCCCCGCGCCGGACCCATTCCACCAGATCAGCAATCTGGGCCTCCGTCAATTTCCCCCCTTTGTCTTTCGGAGGCATCTGCGGCCCATCGTCCAGGTATTTGACCGCCTTAATCAGCAGGCTGTCCTCGGGCTGCCCCGGCTTGATCACGGTTCCGGAATCGCCCCCTCGGTTCCATCCCGCCTGAGTATCAAGAGCGAGTCCACCGCTGGTCTTTCCTTTGGTAGAGGAATGGCAACCTTCACACTTTTCGATCAGCAGAGGCCGAATCCGCTTCTCAAAGAAATCGGCATCACTCTCGGCATAGGCCATACCGGGAAGCAGCAGCAGCGGTATCGCCCACAGGCGATTTCCAAGGGCCCAACCCTTGCGGCAGATCTGCGGCACAACGTTCGATTGAAAAGCCATTATTTCCGTTCTCGCGAACCAGTTCCAAATCCCGGAGACGCTACCAATAGTCTGACACTCGCCAGGCCTTGAGGAAAGCGATTCCCGGAAAAACAACGGTCGCGATTTTCCGAAGAGTCAGGCCACACCGTCAGATGTG
>CAIWEX010000128.1 GCA_903911795.1 uncultured Schlesneria sp. | reverse complement strand
TATCCGACATGAAACGCGAAGAACAGCGCCACCATCACATCCTGATACGTCACCATCCAGAACAAGTGTGTCGCAGGAAGTCCCAGGCTGGTCCCGGCAATAATCGTAAACCGGCCAAAGAAGACGAACGACAATGTGGCTGCCTGAGCCAGTTTCCACCAGTATGCAGGCCCGGCGGCCAGATAGACCACCACCAGCACGATCGCGGTCAAAATCCAGGGGCCAATCAGCGTTCCCAGCCACAGGGGAAAGTACCGCTTGTAGAAGTTTCTTTCGAATTCCAGAAACGACGCCAGCATCTGATCGTGCTCTTCCGCACTGATCGTGTGGGTCTCATTGGGCGGGGTGGATTCAGTCATAGTCGTGTATCCGCCGACGGGCGGTCAGTTGAAATAGAAGTCAGTTCAATTTCAGAAAACATATCGCAAAGACGTTTAGTCTGAAATCCGAAACTTTACCAGAGACAGATGCCGACGGACGACCCGTGACGCCTAAACTCGGTCCGCCAGGTGACTCTGCGGCACTGGCGTTCTGATTGCCTACCGAACGACCGACTGGATATGAGTCCACAGCGGGCTGGGAACAAAAAACAGTCCGATGGTCCCCACCAGACAGACGGCAACTGCCACCAGCACGGGGGTTTCGAGCGGTCGCGAATCCTCACTGCGGTCAACAGGGTCACGCAGGTACATCACACCAATCAGCTTCAAGTAATACCAGGCTCCCAGAGCTGCATTCACACCCAGCAGACAGGCCAGCAGTCGGTTGGATTCTGATCCTTGTGACCATGCCGCGAAGAACAGATTGAACTTACCCAGGAATCCGGCCGTTGGTGGCAACCCCGTCAGGCTGAACAGGAACACCGACAGAACCAAGGCCAGTGCGGGTTTGGTTCGGCTCAGTCCGGCAAGATCGTCCAGAGTCTCGATCCGGCGATTCGAACGCGCGGCTGCGATCAGTACCGCAAATGCTCCAAGGGTCATCACACCGTAGATCACCAGATAGAACAATAGCGCCCCGATGCCGTTGATCTGTTGCGATGAATGGAGTCCCACCACCAGGCCGACCATCATGTAACCGGCATGCGAGACACTCGAGAAGGCCAGCAGTCGACGGACGTCGTGCTGCATCAGAGCCATCAGATTGCCTGTAAACATCGTGATGACTGCCAGCCACCACAGCAGGTTGTTGGCGGAGGGTGTCATCATCCAGGACTGCATTGCCGCGTCGCCACCTGAAGTCGGAACGATCAGCCGCAGCAATGCGACAAAACCGGCCACCTTGGGAACGAACGACAGCATCGCCGCTGCGGATGGCTGGGCTCCCTGGAAGACATCAGGTGCATAGAAGTGAAACGGAACCGCCGTCAGGCGGAAGCCCAAGCCCGCGATCAACATCACCGTGGCGACAGCGACCAAGGCATTGTGAGGCATGTGATGGTCAGCAAAAGCCTGATGGATCGCGTACAGGTTCGTGGTCCCGGTTGCTCCATACAGGTAGCTCATTCCGAACAGCACGATTGCCGACGAAAAGATGCTCAGCAGGAAATACTTCAACGTCGCTTCCTGAGCTGGCGCGTCGCGGCGAGGGAGCAGCAGGAACAGGTACGTCGGAATGCTGATCAGTTCCAAGGCGACGAACAACCCCACCAGATCATTAGCCGCAGCAACCAGATTGACGCCAGCCAAGATCGCCAGCAGGCAGGCATGGCTTTCGCCTGATCGCGAATCATCGGCCTGGTTCCAATGCAGCAGTACCAGGACCGCACCAGACACGAGCGTCAAGGACCGAATGAACAGAGTCAGTCCATCGACTACGAAGGGGCCTGTGGAATGGGGGACTTCTGCCGCACTCCAGCCAATCCAGCCCGCAGCAAGCAAGGACAGCAGCGACAGCCAGCCCCAGCGATGGCGCAGACCAGCGGGAGCCTCGCCTCGCTCACTCACCAGGAATGGTGCGGCAAAGAAGATCACGCAGACAGTGGCGAGCAACACGGCTTCTGGCAGGACCAGTTGAACCGCGCCGTTCAGATTTTGGAGGGATTCATTCACGGGCGAACTTCCGATTTCGGGGCCTCGGGTGCGGCCGGGTTCAGCAAATTGGGATTGGGATTAGGATTGGCTTGGGGAGCTTTTCGCTCAACATTTTCTGGCAGGGCGGCATCGGCGGATTCATCGGCATCAGAGGGACGCTTCAAGCTGTAGTTCTTGGCTCCCGTTCCTTTTGTCGCGTGAACATCACCGTAGAGCTTTGCGATCGATTCCACGTCAGGCCGGATCAGGTCCAGTAGACCTTGCGGGAAGAGTCCCAGCCAGAGGCACATTGTGAGCAGCGGCAATAGAGCCATCACTTCGCGAGCATTCAGGTCAGCAACGGGTTCATCGTGACTATCATGATGAGGCTCCTGCAGCGGTCCGAAGAACGCCTTTTGGAGAACACCCAGCAGGTACCACGCACCCAATACAACACCCGTGGCACCGATCATGGCGAGAATCGGATCACGCTTGAACATCCCCATCAGCGACAGGACTTCACCGACGAACCCATTCAGGCCCGGCAGACCAATGCTGGCGAACGAGGTAAAGACCATCGCGACGGCGAGCAGTGGCATCCGATTCGCCAGTCCGCCGAGTTCACTGAGTTGTCGCGTGTGATACCGCTCGTAAAACATTCCGACGATACAGAACAACGCGCCGGTCGAAAGGCCGTGGTTGACCATCTGCAACACGCCACCACTGATCCCTTCGGTGTTCAAGGCGAACAAGCCGAGCATACAGAAGCCAAGGTGTGCGACCGAACTGTATGCCACCAGTTTTTTGATGTCGTTTTGAGCCAGAGCACAGAACGAACCGTAGACAATTCCGATCACCGACAGCGTGCCGATCAAGGGCATTCCCACGCTTAAGCACGCACCGGGGACAGTTGGCAGGCAAAGTCGCAGGAAACCGTAGGCACCGAGTTTCAACAACACCCCAGCCAGCAGCACCGAACCCGCCGTGGGAGCTTCGACGTGGGCCAGCGGCAACCATGTATGGAACGGAAAGAGTGGCACCTTGACCATGAAGCCTGCTGCAATCATCAGGAACAGAAATACTT
Source organism: uncultured Schlesneria sp. (assembly GCA_903911795.1). Lineage (GTDB taxonomy): Bacteria > Planctomycetota > Planctomycetia > Planctomycetales > Planctomycetaceae > Schlesneria. The sequence goes on along the minus strand of CAIWEX010000128.1, from coordinate 8,956 downwards.
GGGTTTCCATCGGCAATGCATGCACGGCCAGAAGTTCGGTGATCGCGGGGATCGAGAACGGGGTTGCCAGCGGTGTGTGAGTCGCAATTCCGATGTGATACGTCTCTACGACCAGCCAGATTAACCCGAGGAGCGTAATTACGCTTCCGGCCAGGGTATAGATAAAGAACTTGCCAGCCGCATAGCGACGCAGCGGGCCGCCCCAGATGCCGACCATGAAGAACAGCGGGATCAGAGTGAATTCGAAGAAGACATAGAACAGCAGCAGATCGAATGCACAAAAGACCCCGATCAGACCGGTCTCAAGGATCAGCAAACTGGCGTAGAACTCGGCTGATCGTTCGGAAATCGCAGTCCATGAGACCAGGACCGCCGAGATGGTCAGCAGTGTGGTCAACAGTACCATGGCCAGACTGATACCATCGAGTCCGAGATGAAACTGCAGAGTAATCGGAGGAACGTCTGCCGTCTCCGGAACGATGGTCATCCATGTGTACTTCTGTTCCATCTGGGCGTGGACGGGGCTTGTCCCTTCAATACCAGACCGGTTGATTGACAGGAATTGCGACGCCACACCGAGCGACACCAGGAATGTCGCCAAGGTCGCGAGCAATGCGGCCCAACGGGCGCGAACCGGCGGTGCCTTCGCATCAAGCAGCAGCAGCATCGCAGCCGCCGCTGCCGGAAGAACGATCAGGATGACTAACAAACTGGGCATCTCTACTCCGCCTTATGGACCCGTGCGACAATGCACAAAATCCCAAATCGACTCACCCGCAATGCGGGACTCGATCACATTCCTGCCAAAACTCGCAGCGCCGTGACCAGGCATACGACCAGCCCGATCAACATCACCATCGCGTAACTCTGAACAAACCCATTGTGAATCGGACGCAAGGCCGCTCCGAACAAGCCTGGGAGAAAACCAACGCAATCCACAATCACGTCGATGACCCAGCGATCGATAAACTCCGAAATCTGTGCCACCAGCCGCAACGGCTTCACAATCCATCGCAAATAGATTGCGTCAAGTTTCAAACCTTCCTGAGAACAGGTGTGCAGCCATGACATTCCGCTCTTCAAGTTGCGCGAAATGCCGGGCGATGCAACGTAACAGAGGTACGCCAGCGAAATCCCTGCGATTGCCAGCACACTGCTGATGATCATCATTGGGACGTTTGGTTCGTGATGGTGAGCGGCAGGCAAACCGGGTGTGTGTGCCAGGTAGTTGCCATACAGATGAGTCGGTCCGGTGGCTCCCCCGACAACCAGTGCTGCAATCCCCAGCAGCAACAGGGGAATCGCCATCGCTGGTGGAGCATCGTGAGGATGATGGCCCGCTTCTTCAGGGAATTTTTCAGGGCCCCAGAAGGTCATGAAGTACGCACGGAACGTATAGAACGCGGTCATCAACGAGGTCAGCAGGGCGACGCCCAGAATGACCTTGAAGAATTCGCCATGTTTCGGGTGCTTGGTCGCTTCGAATATGATCGCCAGAATTTCGTCCTTGCTCCAGAAGCCCGACAGCAGTGGGAAGCCAGCCAGTGCCAGAGCCCCCGCAAGGAACGTAATATGCGTAATCGGCAACGCTTTTCTCAGGCCGCTGAATCGCCGCATGTCAATCACGTCACCCATCGAGTGCATGACAGACCCGGCTGACAGGAACAGGACCGCTTTGAAGAAGGCATGCGTAAACATGTGGAACATCGCGAAGGTGACAGCCAGGGTCGCGAATTCCTTGCCAGCAGCCGCAGCACCCAGTGCCATGAACATGTAGCCAAGCTGACTGACCGTCGAATAGGCCAGCACGCGTTTCAGGTCGTACTGTGTCAGAGCTGTGATGGCGGCAATGAGTGCGGTTGTTGCACCGATCCCCGAAACGATTAACTGCGCCGTGGGAGCATGCACGAAGAACGGTGTACAACGTGCCACCAGGTAAACGCCCGCGGTCACCATCGTTGCCGCGTGAATCAATGCCGAAACGGGGGTCGGACCTTCCATCGCATCGGGCAACCAGACATGCAGCGGGAACTGAGCCGATTTTCCAACCGCTCCGATGAAGAGCAGTACGCAGATCGTCGTCAGGATCTCAGGCTGCATCGTCACCACGCGAGCAATCACTGAGGGATCACCAAAGATCGTGTCGAAATCAATCGAGCCATCGAAGGTTTGCCAGACCATGAAGATGCCGAGGATGAAACCCAGATCCCCAATTCGATTCACGACGAACGCCTTCTTGGCGGCTGCTGCAGCACTCGGCTTCTTGAACCAGAATCCGATCAGCAGATAACTGCACAGACCGACTGCTTCCCAGAAGACGAACATCAGCACGAAATTGCCTGCCAGGACGAGCATACACATCGAAAATACGAAGGCAGAAATCGCAGCAAAGAATCGCGGATAACCCGGATCGCCTTTCATATAACTGCTGGCAAAGATGGCAACGAGCAGACTGACTGTCGTGACCATCACCAGCATCAGTGCTGTCATGGCGTCGGCTCGCAGTGTTGGAAGGACCAGTAGCGTGGGGACTCCCTGCGGATCACCGATCCGAATCCACGGAACCGGTGTCACTTTTCCATCACGTTCAGTTTCGCCGAACACGTTGACCGAGATCGCGGTGGACGGCTTGGCCTTGGCGACCGCGACTTTGTGATCGTGGTCTTTGTGTTCACCGTCTTTGTGATCACCGACTTTTTGTTCGCTGTCTTTCTTGTGGTCACCTTCTTTGTGGTCACCGGCCTTATGATCACCGTCTTTATGATCGGCCTGTGCGTGGTCACCAGACTTGTGTTCCTGCGCATGCTCATCATGTGCCACTGGGGTCCCGAAATATTCGGGAACCACTTTGAGCAGCAGGTAGTAGGACAGCACCGCCGAAAAAGCGATGGCCAGGATTACCGGGCGATGGGCATACTGGCGGCGGACCACGTGTCCGACGACCACGACCCACAGGCACGCCAGCAGGGGCGCGGCCGGGATCAGCCAGAGAACGTCGTGCGGTTTCAACCAGTCGAACACGGGATCAGTCTCTTTCTTCGATCGGTCAATCGGTCAGGAAATAACTCTTCAATACAATCGATCGGACAATATCAGGTTTTCGTTGCAGGAGTCGCAGGAGCGCGTCCGGCAGGAGTCAAATGTGGCAGGTCAGCATTGGGATCAAGCGGTTTCGTCTGCTGAGCAGTTCCACCACCTGTGAAGACCGGCAAATCGTCTTCGCCCAGGTTCCCCCACAAATACACATCCAGCGACTTGCGGCGTTGATAGAGCGTCAGGATCAGCGACAGCGCCAGTCCCGCTTCACAGGCGGCAATGGTCAGCACAAAAATCGTAAAGACCTGACCCTGCGGATTGCCGTGGTATCGGCCAAACGCCGTCAGATTGACCGAGACGCCGTGCAGCATCAATTCGGTCGACAACACGATCAGAATCAGATTCCGACGTGTCAGAAATCCGATCATTCCCAGAGCGAACAGAACCGCCCCGATGACGAGCTGACTTTCAAGTGATGTTGATGTCATAGTGTTCCCTGGGACCTCCGCGGTGCAATGGCAATTGCACCGATTGTCGCGATCAACAGGACCGTCCCCGCCAATTCCACAAAGTACAGGTAATCCGAAAAGAGTGATCGGCCGAGCACTCGCATCGAACCGATTTCATTCTTGTTGCTGCTGGGTGGTTGGCTGAAAATGTTGGCACGGACTTTGGCATCTTGAGCCACAAACTGCCCGGCCTTCACTTCATCGGCCGCCTTACCGTCAATGCCGCCCCATTCCTGCAGTGCGAACAGCAATGCTCCCAGCAGGACGAACGACATGACACTCGCCATCACCGGTTGAACCGCATGATGGTCGTAGTTTGAAGCTCCCGATTGCTGTGCCAGCATGATCACGAACAGGAATGTCACGACGATCGCACCGGCATAGACGATGATTGTTGCTGCCGATAGGAATGGTGCGGAATTCAGCAGGAACAGACCGCAGACGGCCAATGTGCTGAGTGCGAACCAGAGTGCGGCGAAGACCGGGTTTCGATCCGTGATCATCAGACCGCCCGAAAGGATCGCGGTCCCTGAGAACAGGTAAAACAGCGAGTCGCGAACGACGTTGCCAACAGGCGGCAGAAACGTCACCTGCAGGGCCAGCAGTGCACCGAGGGCCATCAAGGCACCCAGGATGCGCGAACGCCCCTTTTCTCGTGGCAACATCCACCAGACTGCCAGCCAACCCAGGACGACCGGGATCAACAATGCCCCGTTTTTCATTATCACGTTTCCAGTCAAATCAAACTGCGGGTCTCGCCCCGCGAATCGTTTCTCGGAAAGGGTCGAAGTCTAACGCCATCGCCCTCGAAAATCACGAATCCAGCACTACTTGATGACTCCCGGCGTTGCCGACTTCGCCGAACGATCATCACTGCGAACCTGCGTGGCAGGCCCCAGAGTTGGCAATTGTTCAAAGTCACTGGCAGGGCCCAGTTTTCCTTTGTGAGTTCGAACTGGATCAAGACCGCAGTCCTTGGTCTGATCAAACACGCTGAGAAGCTTCTCTTTGTCGAACAGCATCTCTTGTCGCGTCATTCCCGTCAGGTCGTAAATGTGAGTCATTTCAATGGCATCGACGGGGCAGGCTTCTTCGCACATCCCACAGTAAATGCATTTCAATTCATCAATCACGAATGACTTCGGAAACTTGTCACGGTCAACCCAGTTTGGATCGTCCTTGGGAGCCTCTTGAGCAACGATGTCGATGCAGCGAGCCGGACAGGCGGTCGCGCACATCATGCAGGCCACACACTTCACACGGCCGGCATCGTCTCGATTCAGGCGATGAACGCCGCGATAATGCTTGGGCAAATCTGAGGCGACTTCGGGATACATCTGCGTTACGGGTTTGAAGTGCGTAACGTGATGTCCCGTCGCGCGGAGTCCGTCGACCACCGCGGGCAGAAATGTCGCTTCCCAAAAATTCATCGGAGGTTCTTCAACCCAGTCGACGTCTTTGGCATTGATTGGCATAGCAATTCCTATCAGTTTTTCAGCGGCCTACCACCGCTTCTTCGACTTCTATTCAGTGAGCGTGTGCGTGTCCGCCATGTGCCGCAGGTTCTACCGCAGCAGGACCACGACGAGCAAACGGACGGGATGATTGAGTTGCCATCAATCCCGCGATCACAAACGTGGCGATGGACAGCGGAAATAACCACAAGGTATTCAGTTCAAACTGCTTCACAAACATGACCAGCACGACGTTGATCGTTGCCAGTGGAATCAGCCCCATCCACGCGAGACTCATCAACTGGTCGAAGCGGAATCGAGGGATCGTCCAGCGGAGCATCTGAATCACGATGATCACTGCGAAGACTTTGGACAGTAGCACAAACACTTTGACGGCTGTCGCACCGGCATAGGCACTGTCGGCTTCAGCAATCAGCGGGAAGTGCCATCCGCCGAAGAACAGGATACTGGTCAAGAAGCTGATCGTGATTACGTGCGTGTATTCGGCCAGGAAGAACAGACCCCATTTCATCGCGCTATACTCGGTGTGCCAACCGCCAATCAGTTCCTGCTCGCACTCGGCAAGGTCGAACGGAAGGCGTTGAGCTTCAGCCATGGCTGCGATGAAGAAAATGATGCAAGCGAGTGGCTGGTACCAGATGTTCCACCCAATCAGTCCCTGATTGGCCTGATTCAACAGGATCTTTTCGATGCTCATGGTGCTGTTCAGCATGGCGAGCCCGACGACCGACATCCCCAGCGGAATTTCGTAGCTGACGACCTGAGCACTGGCTCGCAGGCAACCCAGAGCACTGTACTTATTGTTCGAGGCCCAGCCCCCGAGAATGATCCCGTAAACCGCCAGGCTGCCGATCGCGAAGATGAAGACGATTCCCAGGTCAATCCCTGGTGCAATGATAAAAGGGAATTTACCGTCGCCTGGAGTCAACCCGTCGGGAACCGGACCGAACGGAACAACAGCAAACGCCAGGAACGTTGTGAAGACCGAAATCCCCGGTGCCAGCACGAACAGGAACTTGTTGACGTGACCCGGGATCACATCTTCCTTCAATAATAGCTTGAGCATGTCAGCGACTGGCTGAAACAACCCCATCGGGCCGACTCGGTTGGGACCATGTCGATCCTGCATCCACGCGGACAGCTTTCGTTCCAGCAGAATCAGGTACGAACAGACCCCCAGATTCACCTGCAACACGATGGCGATCACGAGCATCGGCATCACGTACGGATGAACTGCTTCGGGGAGCCACTTCAGGATCCACTGGAATACTTGTTCAAACATATCGTTCAATCTCTTCTATCGAAATTCGGCTGCGTCTGTTCGGCGCGGGTCTCCTGACCCCATTGCTCGGCGCGGGTCTCCCGACCCCGCCGAAACACCAGACCGAAGGTCTCCAACTCTTTTCTCAACTCGACTGCGATACGGGTTCGCTGTTCATTCAGCTCACCCAAAATCATGTGCTCAAACCGTCTGCATTTCCGTCTTACCAGCCGAATCCAGTTTGACACCGAATTCACCCAGTTCGCCTACCGCCAATGCCGCCAACGCTGGAACAGCCTTGGCAATTTCTTTTCGCAGCGTCGCGGCATGGAACATCCCATGTCGCTCGGCCAATTCCATCAGAATCCGACCATCGGGACGAGCCTCTTCCGGTCCACGCAAACCGCGATGGATCGCTTGAGCCAGTCCATTGTGATTGATAAACGTCCCGTCTTTTTCCGCGAAAGCCGCTCCTGCCAGCAAATAGTGTGCTTTCGAACTGGCGGCCGAAGCGAGCAGATCTTGAACGACGAGCAGCTTCAGCTTGTCAAGCTTCGCGGCATCGGTGTCGCTGATCCATCCTTCGGGGTCACCACCGAGGACGAACAGAGCTTCGACGTCGCCGCGAGTCACCTGGCTCAGAATATCGCTGAACGGAATGACCGATCCTTGAACCTGCTGAATGACCGCTTCGACACCAAGCCGGTTGGGACACTTTTCCGCCCGAATCGTAAATTTCGTCTGTGCGGCAGGTTTGCCGTGCACATCTTTCGGATAAAGATCGTCTTCGCCCACCACGCGCACGGGGCCGATGGCGAGCTTTGCCGCGGGAGCGATCTTTCGAGCGTATGTTGCCAGCAAATAAGCCTCTTCGACAGTCGCCCATGGCGAAATGACGACGGCAAATTTCTTCGGTGTGCGAACGACAGCATCCTTCAGGGCATTGCGAACCGCTGGCAGGACAATGTCCCAGTCGCGTGACGTTGTTTGACCGTTGGTGCGCTGTTCAGGGAGTTTCAGACGGCTGTCGGAATGGATATACTTCCAGCCAAACCGTCCTTCGTCACACATGAAGCTTCCCTGGGCCAGTGGGTTCTCACGTGGCTTCAATCGGTACAGGACGTCTTTGTTCTGATCCACGCGAATGCTGCAACCAGTACTGCAACCAGGGCAGACGCTGTTCTTCGAGTTCAACCACCAGACGCGTTGCTCGTAGAGGAAATCCTTACTGCAGAGTGCCCCGACCGGGCAGAGATCCACAACGTTTCCAGCCAATTTGTTGTTGCACGGATCGCCTGGGAAAATATCGATTTCTTCGTGAGTTCCGCGGCTGACGACCTGCAATTCGGCGGTTCCGCTGATTTCACGTGTGAACCGAACGCAACGCGTACACATGATGCAGCGATCTGTGAACAACGTGATCTGGTCGCCGATGTAGTCCTTATCCGGCTTGATGTTTTTCGGTTCCTGCAGACGGCTGTAGCCACGACCGTATTCGTAGCTGTAATCCTGCAGACCGCATTCGCCAGCCTGGTCGCAGACCGGGCAATCGAGCGGGTGATTGAGCAGCAGGTATTCGAGAGTCGCCTTCTGAGCGGCTTTCACCTTCTCGCTGTCAGAAACGATCACCGTTCCATCTTTGACAGGGGTCTGGCAGCCGGGGAAGAGCTTGGGCTGCATGGCGATTGTCCCGTCGGGCTTTTTGTCGCCCATTTCGACGAGGCACATGCGGCAACTGGCCACCACCGACAGATCGTGGTGATAGCAGTAATGCGGAATCTCAACCCCCGCTCGCTCGGCCGCCTGAATACAGTTCAGCCGCTCGGAGGCACCGATTTCGACAGGCTTGTTGTTGACGATGACTGTTGGCATAGGTGGCGTGCAGGTTTAAAGGGTCAGGAAGAAAGCCGTTCCTGGAGTTCTGGTTTCAACGACCGGCACAGGCCGGTCGACATTCGTGAAATCCGTCTTTCGTAATGTTCGTGCGTTCGACTCAGTGAGCCGCCATCAATGCTTCCGATGGCTTCACCGTTTTCATACCCGTCTTGATGTACTCTTCAAATTCCGGTCGGAATTTCTTGATGGCATTCTTAATCGGCCAGGCGGCCCCGTCGGAAAGACCACAGATCGTGGTTCCAGGGATGATCCCCATCGAACCAGCAACTTCAGTCAACAGGTCGAGGTCTCGCAATTCCCCTTGCCCCATCCGGATGCGTGCCAGGATCTTGTGCATCCAGGCAGTACCTTCACGGCACGGGGTGCATTGTCCGCACGATTCGTGAGCGAAGAATCGAGCACAGTTGAACAGGACATCGACCATGCTGGTCTGATCATCAATGACGGTGACGGCTGCTGTTCCCAAGCCAAGGCAACCGACTTTGCCGGGACCGTTAAAGTCGAGTGGCGTATCGAGTTCTGCGGCCGACATGAATCCCATGCTGATACCGCCGGGAACGACTGCCTTGGCCTTCCGACCCTTCCAGACTCCCCCGCCGTGTTCGTCGATCAATTGGCGAGCGGTGATCCCCATCGGCAGTTCAACGCAGCCGGGCTTGTTGACATGCCCACTGATGCAATACAGCTTTGGACCGTAGCTGCCGGCATCGCGAGGATTATTGGGGTCAGGGGGAACTCCGAGGCTCTTGAACCAGTCGATACCTCGATCCAGGATGTTC
>CAIWEX010000127.1 GCA_903911795.1 uncultured Schlesneria sp. | reverse complement strand
TGTCGGCACAATCGCGAAAGTAGGGATTGTCAGTGTCGTTTTTCTTATCGATGGATGTGGTCACCGGATCGTAACCGCGTCCCAGCCAGCCTGCATATTCTCCAGGTCGCTTCAACCGGACGGAATAGGTCTGAAGTCTTCCCAGACTGTTGGGCAGGACGACGTAACTGGGCAGCCCGCTTCGCGATTTTTCACTGTCGCTGGTGACGATACCACCCGAACGATTTTGAGCGAGGTATTCGACCACGGATCCGATGGAAGGCCAGTCCTGAGGGGTCGCATTGAATCCGCCACCAACGGGGATCTGCCACCGCTTTCCCGTCTGGATATAGTGACCACCACCGCTGTGGTCGTTGTAGGCATGGGACAACGTCCGCACGACCGCAAACTTGTCGGAAATCGCCGCACAGCGACCGAGCAGTTCGCAAATCTTCAGATCGGGGCTGCGCGACGCGATTGCCGAATAAGGCCCCCGCACCTTGGCGGTTGCGGCGGGCTTCATGTCAAAAGTTTCCAGTTGGCTCGGTCCGCCAAACAGAAACAGGAAGATGACACTCTTCGCTCGAGGCTTTCGGTCGGGCGTCGCGTCTTCCGCTTGCAGCAACTGGGCAACATTCAGTCCGAAGAGACCCGCCCCGCCCGCCTGCAGCAACCCCCGACGCGAGATGCCACTGCAAACCGACGGTCGTCGACTCAGAAGATTCAGCATCGTTGTCTCCTCGGGTCATATGGGCGATGGGATCGTCGTCTGTCGTGGCAGGGAATCGTAATCTCAATTACAGTGAAAAACTCTGGTTGGACTATCAGCCGCTAGGCGCTGGCCCACGGTTCAAACCGGACGCCAGCGCGTTCCGGCTGATTGCTCAAGGTCATACGGCGGTCACAATGCATAGGAAACGATTCTTAACGGCGAATTGGTTCTAACGCGCGAAATGGATCGAGTCCAGATTCATCAGGCCGCCTGCCTGGCCGGGGTGAGTAAATCGAATATACAGATCGTGGCGTCCTTTTGTTTCCGGTAGGTCGACGGTCTTCTCATAGAATTTCTCCCAGGCGCCGTTCACCTCAACGGGAACCGTTGCCAGCAAGTCTCCATCCGGCTTGTCGATGCGGATTTCAATCGCTCCCCCTGCCCCTGCCGATGCGATCTTCAGCGTCAGCTTCTTGACTTGATCGAGAGCAATGCCGTTGAATCGCAGGAAGTGACCATGATTGATGGCCCCGATGAATTTTCCGCCACTGGCATTTCCAGACGCCAGGACTTGAGAACCGCTGATCTGGTCGGCCGATTCAGCTTCGACCAGTCTTGGCCGCAGGTAGAGTAATGCTGAGGCACTCAAAGGGGGAATCGTTGCTGCTCCGCGATCGGTATAGTTCGCTTCCAGCTTGTAGTGCCCCCCCTTCGTCCCTTCATCCTTTCCGACAGTGACGTCTCCCACGAAGCCCGGGAAGACTCGAACCAGTCCTGCGGGTTGCAGACTGTAAATCCAGCCAACCATCTCACGCACTTCTTCCGGAGTGTGCTGGGCATGCGGGATCATCGGGATTTTGCCCCATGCGCCGGTGGATCCCTTGAGGACTCGCTGAATAGAGGCTTCCATGGCCCCCTCTTTGTCGCGGTACTTGTTGGCAACTTCCAGCAGAGTCGGGCCGACTCGCTTCTGGTCGACAGCGTGACAGTTGAAGCAGTCGCTGCGCTTCATCAACTTCATCCCGGCCGGGCCGATATCACTATCGGCGGAACCACTCGCAGACGGTATCGGGTCCGTGGAATAGACTGCGTTGACGGAAACCCGTCCGGCGGCTGCAGAATCCAGCAGGCGTTCCACATCCATTTCGTCATCGTCGTTCGTACCGTCCTCAAGATCTTTCACCGACAATCGATAGGTGATGGGTTGGTCGGGTTCAAAGAAGTCCCCAACTTGTGGCTGTAGAAACTTCACGACGGGCCGTTCGTTGCCGACCAGTACAGGAACCGA
>CAIWEX010000126.1 GCA_903911795.1 uncultured Schlesneria sp. | reverse complement strand
TTGACAGCATAGCAGAAATGAATCGTCGTCCTCGGACACCCGCACTGTGTTCCGTACGTTGGAGGTTGTCACTGGGACTCCTGCTGGCTTTGGCCGGGCTGACCAGTCCGGCACCCGCAGGTGCCCAAACAATGAGAGGATTGGGCTTCCTTTCTAGAGCCGGAAACCCGTTTTCAGTTGCAACTGGCATCTCTGCAGACGGCTCCACGGTGGTCGGGGACAGCTTGAACGCGAGCGGCTCCACTGAGGCGTTTGTTGGGTCGAACTCGCCGAGAACGATGACTGGGCTAGGGTTCCTGTCCACGGCCAATTCCACTCAGTCGAACGCAACGGGTGTCTCCGCCGACGGTTCCAGTGTAGTTGGGATCAGCTTTAACGCGGATGGCTTTCGCGAAGGGTTTGTCTGGAATGCCGACACCGGAACAAAAACTGGGGTAGGATTCCTCTCCACAGCCGTTTACTCGGAGTCGTGGACGACGGGCATTTCCGCAGATGGCTCCACGGTGGTTGGGTACAGCGGCAACGCGGACGGATTCACCGAAGCGTTTGTCTGGCGAGCCAGCACGGGAACGATGACGGGGTTGGGATTCCTGTCCACTGCCGATTACCAGCATTCGTATGCAACGGGCGTCTCCGCTGACGGTTCCACGGTGGTCGGGTCCAGCCGCAAGGCGGACGGCACGTACGAAGCGTTTGTCTGGACAGCCGGGACGGGAATGATGGGATTGGGAGGTCTTTCGCCCCATTACCCTTCATCGGGAGCAACTGGCGTCTCCTCCGACGGCTCCAAGGTGGTCGGGTATCGCAATAATAATTTTGGCAATTATGAAGCGTTTGTCTGGACGGCCGGGACTGGAATGATGGGATTGGGCTTCCTTCCCCGTGCCACATACTCCTATTCGGGTGCGAATGCCATCTCCGCCGATGGCTCCACGGTGGTCGGGTACAGCGCTAACGCTGACGGCTATTTGGAAGCGTGTGCCTGGAGCGCCAACACTGGAACGATGAAGGGTTTGGGATTCTTGACCGGATTCCCGTTTGGGCTGTCTGTCGCGACGAGCGTCTCTGCCGACGGCTCCAAGGTGGTCGGCTTCAGTTATAACGCCGACGGCTACCAGGAAGCGTTCATTGTCAAGCCGAAACTGACAATCAACGTGAGTATCGACGTCAAGCCCGGCTCTGCCGTCAACCCGATCAATCTCAAGAGCAATGGGAACATTCCCGTGGCGATCCTCACCACCACGAAGTTCGACATTCATGATGTTGATCCGCTCACCTTGTTGCTGGGCGACCCCGCGCTGACGCAGGGTAACAATCCCAGCGGTAACAAAGTGTCGCCGAGCAAATTCGCCTACGAGGATGTCGACGCGGATGGGGATCTTGATCTCATTCTGCACTTCGACCAGAAGACTCTGCTCAATGCAAGGGGTCTGAACTCGTTCAGCACCAGACTATCCCTCACCGGCGAGACCTTCGATGGCGATACGGTCCAAGGCGAGGATGTCGTTAAGATCGTAACCAAGTGAACTGGGCGGGGTGTCCCTGCTGGAATTAGCTTCGCTCAACGACCTTAGTCGTGCCACTGTTTCGGTGCCTTCGGAGAAGCAGTGCGAACCACGGAGCTGCCCCATTGGCACTGCTTTGCCAAAAGCGGCCAAGCAGTGCCACGTCCAATGTCGTTGTGGTCACTCAAACAGGGCCACCCCCGCCCATTGTATTTCGAGCCATAATCAACGGTCGAAAGATCCGTGATACAGTTCTGCGGGCAGTGAAATGCGACGCCAGACTAATCCACATACCACCGAAGCAAAAAAGTCCACTACGGCTGACTTCACGCGGAACGAAGAGGGCCACTCTCAGGGGAATCCGACTAACGGAAAAACTCGCGGACAAGACGTTTGAATTCCGTGACGCTTTTGATTCCTTGAACCTCATCGCGAAACTCGGCGAAATTGGGAAGTGACTTCGCGAAGTAGCAGGCAACTCGAGGAAGACGTTTTACGGCCAGATGGTTGCCGTAGAAATCGAATTCTCCTTCAACCAGTTGCAGTACAACTCGAGCTTTTTCGGAAATACTCGGAGGAGCGACATTCGCTCCGCCAGTGACGAGTGCTCGGGCCTGCTGAAAGATCCAGGGGTTACCCAGACAGCCCCGGCCAATGGCGACTCCGTCAGCACCTGTCTCTTTCAGAAATCGCACCGCATCGGCTGCGTCGCGAACGCCCCCGCTTCCCAGGACAGGTATCTGCACTGCCTGCTTAACCCGTGCGACCACGGACCAGTCGGGGCCCCCGACATACGATTGAGCGACACTGCGGGCGTGGACGTCCACCATCGCGGCACCAGCTTGCTCGGCGAGTCTGGCGATTTCAACCGCCGTTTCATGTTCAGCATCGGGGCCGGACCGGATCTTGATCGTTACGGGAATATCGACGGCTCGAACAACGGCCTCGACCAGTCGGGCAATCGCAGACGGGTCGGCCATCAGGGCTCCCCCTTCGCCACGACCGATCAATCGGCGGATCGGACATTCGAAGTTCAAGTCGACGATCGAGAACCCCTGCTCGGCCACCACCTTGGCTGCATCAGCCATAACCTGTGGATCATTCCCACTGATCTGACCGACAGCAGGCCGTTCTGTCGGGGATGTGTGCAGCAGCTTGATTGCCCGTCGATCTCGCTTGGCGACATCACAGGCATCAACCCGCTCACCACACACCAGGCTGGCGCCGAGTTGCTTGCAGACCAGCCGAAACGGATAGTTGGTGTGCTCCTCCATCGGTGCCAGAGTGATCGGATGGGCAACCGCTACTGAGCCAATACGCATGAACAAATCTTTCGGGCAGCAGCCTGCTGAAATTACTTGATCAGCATGCGATATGGCATGACAGTCAACACACGTTCGCGAGCGAGAAGTTCGTAAACATCCAGCCCCTTCAAAGTGTCCACGACTTCTGGCGGCAGCCGTTTCATCCATGCAGACGTCCCGGCTTTCAGAGAAGCCGCACTCGGGTCAACAGGTCCAAACAATTGCTCAAACGGACTGATCGGTTTGGGCAGGTCCAGGCGTTCCAGTTTCTGATCTGGGTCCAGTCCGGCCGACTTTTTGGCAAATGCAATCGCATCTGCGAGCGTGCCAAGTTCATCCACCAGCCCCAGTTTCAGAGCCTGAGCCCCGGTGTAAACTCGACCGCGCGCCATTTTTTCAAGCTTTTCGACGTCCATCTTGCGACCGGCAGCGGCTTTGGTTGTGAACTGGGCGTAGATATCGTTGAGCATCTTCTGCATTGTTTCGAGTTCCCCATCCGAAAATGGCGTTGTCATGCTCAGGACACCGCTGTTCTTACCGCGGTGTACTACGCTCGTCGTGATCCCGATTTTTTCGTAGAACTTTTCAAACGCCAGCTTGCCACCGACGACACCGATCGAACCAGTCAATGTTCCTGGCTCTGCGAAAATTCGGTCTGCGCCCATCGCAATGTAGTATCCGCCGCTTGCGGCGACATCACCCATGCTGACGACGAATGGCTTCTTTCCTTCCAGCGTCTCCAGTTCATGCCACATCAAATCACTGGCCAGGGCACTGCCGCCAGGGCTGTCTACTCGCAGGACGATCGCCTTGACCGTGGAATCGTCGCGAGCCTGTCGGATTGCCTTGATGATCGTGGTGGAACCCATCGATTCATCGCCCATGAAATCTGCGGAGCTGTTGCCCGAGACAATCGGGCCAACAGCGTTGATAATGGCGATCTTCGCGGCCGTGGATTTTCGCGTCGTTGGCTCAACCCCCATCATCAGATTCATCATCTTGGCCATGCCAGTGATGCCGCTGAAATCGGTATCGAGTTTTTTCTTGCCATAACCCTTGGCGAATTTGACTTCTGCGTCCTTCCGATCCCCCTTGATCTGCTCGGTGATCGAGTCTTCATATCCGACGCGATCAATCAGTCCAAGTTTCTTGGCGTCAGTGGCAGAATGCAGCCCGACATCGATCACCGCCTTGACCTGATCCGGGGTCAGCTTACGGGATTGCGCAATCATCTCCACGATTTGTCGGTAGTAATCATCCAGAATCGCTTCCATTTCTTCGCGAAACGCGGGACTCATTTCAGAACGGCTATACGGTTCTGCTGCCGATTTGAATTCACCGACGCGCAACATCTGCGGCTGGATCGACAGCATGTCGAACAGGTTCTTGTAGAACGAGATTTCTGCACGCAGTCCGGGCATCATCAACATGCCAGATTCCGGCAGGATGATCTCATCGCAGGCAGTGGCAAGCAGATAATCTTTGGTGCTGGCACTTTCCATCCAGGCATACACCTTGCGACCCTTTTGACGCATCTTTTGGATGCCAGTCCGCAATTCATTCAGTTTCGCCCAGCCAATGGAAGGCCCGTTGATGTGCAGAATGACTCCTTCCAGTTCGTCATCACGACTGGCTTTGTCCATCCGCTGCAGTGCGGTCGCAAGAGTTTCCACCACTTCACTGAACAGGCCTGGGGCTCCGGCGCCTTCAGGGTAACCACCCCCGATTTCGATGTGAGCCACCGTCAGCTTTTTCTTGGCAACGGCTGCCGCAGCATCGGCTTGAGGCAAGTTTGGATCGGGTGTGTTTGCGGCAATCGCCGGTGCAATCAACAATAGTGTCGTCAGCAGGGTGGCAGTCAGCTTCATTTTCAAAGACTCCTGATAATTCCGGACGCAGCCAGTTCCTGTTAGTTCTAGCCAGCGAATCCCCGTGCGTCCAGTACTCTGTTCAGGTCACCGGGGGTTCGCGTTACGTTTTTAACGGATCGAATCTGTCAGATTCCATGAAATCCGGTTCCAGACGGGTTAGAAATGAGACTGGAACTCAGGTCATCCTGACTGCTGGTTTCTTTCGGGTCGAAGAGAGATTTGTCAAAAACTTGAGTTTGAGAGTTGGTAGTGCTTTGTGCTTGGTACTTGCTTGGTACGAAGCCTCGGCAACCGATTCAACGGCAGCAGGCCTCGGGGGGCATACTCTTCTCTGAATTACTCTCTGTGCCCCTCAGTGGCAAACCGCATTCATGCCAAGCTGGGACCGGGAGAAGATCTACCACGGAGCAAAGTCCAAAGGTTAGTAGTGCAGAGAGCGCAGAGGTAAAGGCCTATCGTAATCATCTTCTACGTCTTTCTCAGCAGTCTCCGCGTCCTCTGCGTTTCAAAGATTTCCTGGTCGCGATTTGAGTGAGCGTCAGCAATCAGAAGTTAACGCAGAGACGCAAAGAAAAGCAGGTTTTGATGTTTTCCCCT
Organism: uncultured Schlesneria sp.; assembly: GCA_903911795.1. Taxonomy (GTDB): domain Bacteria; phylum Planctomycetota; class Planctomycetia; order Planctomycetales; family Planctomycetaceae; genus Schlesneria. The sequence goes on along the minus strand of CAIWEX010000126.1, from coordinate 5,372 downwards.
GCGTCCTTGCGCCTTTGCGCCTCTGCGTTTCAGGTCTTCCGGATTTCAGTTTGCGCCTGTCGCCTCCATCGTCCTGCCCCACTCCTTTGCGTTAATAGAGTTTCTTTTGAAACACAGCGCCTCGGCAACCGATTCGACGGCAGCAGGCCTCGGGGGGCATACTCTTCTCTGAATTACTCTCTGTGCCCCTCCGTGACCTCAGTGGTAAACCGCATTTATGCCAAGCTGGGACCGGGAGAAGATCTACCACGGAGGTCACGGAGAAGCACGGAGGAATACAGAGGGAAACGCAAGTCAGTGAAAGCTGAAGAAATGACAAAGGCGTAGATCAAGTTTCTGTTCCTGCATGCGTTCCCCTGCAAATCCCACGCAATTATCGGATTAAAACTTTTGCGTAAGCCACGCAAAGTCCAAGGGTTAGTAGTACAAAGCACCAGGAACGATCAACATCATAAAAAAGGACTGCCCCTGCCGATCACTGCAGCCGTTTTTCTTCTCGCTGATGCCGTTTCGCTGGACTCGGTTCCGGCAGACAAAGCATTCGGTCTGGGAATCTGCATGATGTTCACGCTTCCTCCCTACATCCTGAAGCAATTTGTCCTGACCGAGATCTGGTGATTCTGTCCCCTCCGTCATTACCCGCTGAACTCTCTCTCCCCACCCCGACGGACGGATCTGGGGGGTTGTCGCGTGACAGGACATCGTGGCAACATGTTGCTCATCAGTCGAACGAATACAGAAGCGTGACCTCAACGCCATTCTGCATTTCATTCGACATTTGCATTGAGATTTATCTATGGAGACTTCGAATGCGACGTTGAGATCAGGCCAACTCCGCGATCGTCTGGCCCTGCTCAAGCACAAATACAGGGCGGCCAGCCTGATTGACGAATTGAGTTTTTGGGTCCAGGCCCAGGTGTTGGAATATGGTTGCCATCAAATCTTGAGGTCGGATCGGATTACTCTTCGGGACGTCTGCCTTCGACATCGATTCGCCAACGACCTGCCCCATTCGGAAGTTGCCACCTGCCAATGCGAGTGTGCTGAGAGGAGCCCAGTGATCGCGGCCTGCATTGCGATTGATTCGCGGGGTACGACCAAACTCGCCTGAGATCACCAGCAGCACGTCTTCTGACATCCCACGACCTGCCACGTCCGTGATGAATGAGGCGATCGCATGGTCGAGAGCCGGAACTCGACGTTTCATGCTTTGTTCGATCGTCCCGTGCATATCCCAGCCACCATAGTTGACGGTGACGAAACCGCAACCCGCTTCCACCAGCCGGCGGGCGACAAGCATCTGCTGAGCGAGTTGGTCCTTTCCATAAAGCTGGCGGGTCGATTCCTTTTCTTTCTCAACATTGAAAGCATCCGATGAATTGCCAAGCAGCATCTGAAACGCCTGTTGCTCGAAGGCATCCAGTCCATTCATCAAGCCATGGGAGTCGGTATCGCGCCGGAACTTGTCGAGGCTGCCGAGCAATTCGCGCCGATCATCAAACCGTTCGACCTTGGTCTCTAGATTCATGTTCTTGCGAGCCTGCCCATTCGGATCAAACGGGGCATAGGCAGGACCGAGGAATGCCGGACCGTCAGCGCCGATATTCGCGAGTCGAACATAGGTTGGAATACCGGTACTCGTATTATTCGGACCACGAACCTTGGAAGCGATGGAACCGATCGACGGACGCGATGGCAGGCCACCATTGTCAATCGTCCGGTTGTCGTAGCCCGTCATGACATAGTGAGTTCCGCCACCATGACCGCTATTGGTGTGAGCGAACGACCGGACGAACGCCATTTTGTCAGCGACCTGAGCCGTCTCGTTGAAGTAACCACCAATCGTCACACCTGGAATATTTGTTGTCGTTTCACCAGTGACGCTTCGGTACTCCGTCGGTGCGGTCATCTTGGGATCAAACGTTTCGATATGGGTTGGGCCGCCTCCCAGCCAAAGCCAGACGACCGAGGTCGATTTCACAGGTCGCCCTGCTTCAGCAGCCTTTGTTCGCGCTGCGAGCAGATCCGCCAATGACAACCCACCCAATCCCAAGGCTCCCGCCTTCAGGAAATTTCGCCGTGTCGTTCCATTGCAATCTGTGTAACTGAGGCCAGAGGAGAGAGTCAGCATTCAATCAACTCCTTGAAACAGGCGGGGAAATGGGGGGCAATGTCACAACCCATCAATATTCTGCTACTTGTTCGTCAGCCCGTCTAGACTGAAATGAGAAGATTTTGAAATTAATCGTCGGGTCTCATCAGCTTGACCCGCCATCGGGTCTCTATCAGACTCGCTGAAACAGGCAAGTTACGTAGAGTGGTGCGGAGCAAATTCCATGGGGCGACATCTTGCGATCGGCGATATCCACGGTTGTTTCACCGCACTGCGGACACTGTGCGATTTCGTCGGACTTCGCAGTGACGACACGATCATCACCCTGGGAGACTATTGCGACCGTGGTCCAGATACTCATGCAGTACTGGATTGGCTGATCCTGATGAAAACGAAACATCAGTTTTACCCGCTTCGCGGAAACCATGACCTCGTCATGGTGAAGGCCCGCGACGACGATGCCGAACGTGACCGGTGGCTCAAATTCGGCGGTGACGCGACGCTGCAATCCTATGCGCCGTTCGAAGGTGACCCTGGATCGGTCAGTGACGTTCCCGATTTGCACTGGGAATTCCTCTCCAACGAACTGCTGCCGTATTACGAATCGGAAAACCACTTTTTCGTGCACGCGAACGCGTTCCCGGAAGTACCTCTCGAAGAACAACCCGACTTCATGCTGTATTGGGAGAGGTGTTATGATCCCCCCAGGCATGTCTCCGGAAAGATTATGGTTTGCGGCCATACGTCGCAGAAGTCAGGATTGCCGTTCACGAATGGCAATGCCATCTGCATCGATACCTGGGTCTACGGCGACGGCTGGCTGACCTGCCTGGATGTCGACTCGGGCATGATCTGGCAGGCCAATCAACGGGCCGAGACTCGGCAACTCTGGCTTGATAAGGTCCATAACGACACTCAAGACTGAACGGGCTCAGGCACTTTCGTGGATCTTCGTGTGACGCCAGATGCTCTGTGCTGGCGACGTTCCTTCGTGCAGGTTCTTGCCCTCGTTGCTGTCGTCGTTGCATCTGGCTACGATTCCGAACGATATTTCGCTGGAGCCGTTCACGACCGCTCGCTTCCTGGCAACCTCGAAGGGTGACACTGATGTCCAATACGCGACGTGAGTTTCTGGAGCAATCCGCCAGTTCCATCGCAGCGACGACCGCTTCGGCCGCATGGATACTGTCGTCGGATTCCGTGTCTGCTCAGGCGGGTAGTGACCGCATCACTGTCGCCGTCATCGGCCCCGGTGGAATGGGGATGGCTCACACAAATCTCCTCGCGGTCAACAAGAGCGTCCGAGTTGCCTACGTCTGCGATGTCGACGAGCAGCGTGCGGCCAAGGCTGCTGAAGCGGTCACCAAGGGATCAGGACAGGCTCCCAAAATCGTCAAAGATATGCGGCAAGTGCTGGACGATAAAGAGGTCAAAGCAGTCTGGATCGCAACTCCGGATCATTGGCATGGCCCTGCCGCGATACTGGCAGCCAATGCGGGAAAGCATGTTTACGTTGAAAAGCCATGTTCTCATAACGTCCGGGAAGGACGTTTGATGATCGAAGCGGCACGACGCAACAAAGTCGTCATGCAGGTCGGGACTCAGAGCCGCAGTACTCCGCATATTCAAAAGGCGATCGAAAAGCTGAAGTCCGGCGTGATTGGCGAAATCCTCGTTGCGAAAGCCTGGAACAGCCAGCGACGCGGATCAATCGGCAAGCAAAAGCCATCAGAGCCGCCGAAGAATCTCGACTACGATTTGTGGCTCGGCCCGGTCACCCATCGTCCCTACCAGTCAAACTTTCTGCACGGCATCTGGCGCTGGTGGTACGACTTTGGCTGTGGTGACATCGGGAATGATGGGGTCCACGATCTCGACATCGCACGCTGGGGACTGGGAGTCGAAACTCATCCGACAAGGGTGGCGGCGCTGGGAGGAAAGAGTTACTTCGATGACGACCAGCAGCACGCTGATACTCAGTACATTGCCTACGAATACGCGTCAGCCACGAAAAATGGACGGTCAAAGCAGTTAATCTTTGAACAGCGTATCTGGTCGCCGTACGTCCAGGAAGGATTCGAGAATGGCGATGCCTACTACGGGACCGACGGAATGATGGTTCTTGGCAAGGCCGGAAAATACCAGATATTCGGCGTCCGTAACAAACTGATCGAAGAATCGACCGGTGGGGGGCCGGATCTGGCGGCGCACCATCAGAATTTTCTGGACTGCATTCGCAGCGGCTCCCGCCCGAATGCGGATATTGAGATTAACCACCTGTCAACGACGTTATGCCATCTGGGGAATATCGCGACGCGAACAGGTCGCGTCGTCAATTTTGATCCTGCCAAAGAGCAGATTTCGGGCGATCCAGAAGCCGCCAGGTTGCTGGCACGTGAATATCGAGATCACTGGGCGCGGCCGGTCGGATAGGATACGAATACAGGTAGGATACGAATACCGGGGGCAACGACATTCAGATCACTTAAAGCGAAATTCAAGATTTCAATGGAGAAGGATTGACCATGGCAATCGACAAACAGCGATCTGAAACGCAGCGGCAGAGTGCTGCCGAATTCAAAGTTCAGAAGTACGCATCCAAGTTGCGACAGCAATGGAGCCAGCGTGAAGGAAAGCCTTGTCTGCATTCCGATTGGAACGCTCTGGCACGAGCCGTCGGTTTGGGAACGGCCGAGATTCCTTACCTGCAGGCCTGGGTGGCTCAGAATAATCTGAATCCGCCGAAGCGAATCAAGCCGCCTACCAAGAAGTGATGCCGAAATCGCCTTGACCGATTCCTGAGAATCAGGGACAAGTCGCCTCGATCCAGGTGACCAGAATGCCTCTGGTCTCGGAACGCAGGAGGCGCGAGTTTTGGTTCCGTCGGTCCCCGCATTCCCAGCCGCAGCCAGTTTGCGGAGATTGTTTCCGCAGGCCAGTTTTGTTGGCTGTTCCAACATCTGCGCTACCGATGCGTTTGATAACAGCCACGATGTCTGCCCGGAAGTCTGTTTGCCGCCATCAGTGGCTCAAAAACAGATGGCAGACAATATATCGACGATGCGATTGCACGCGGAGCAACGTCATTGCTGGTGGACAGGCCGTTGGCCGGCGTGTCGATTCCACAGTGCGTTGTTTCCGACGTACGGTCGGCATTTTCGCGATTGTGCGAAGCGCTCGCAGGCGATCCTTCGCGGCGACTGGATGTCGTGGGAGTCACCGGAACGAACGGCAAAACGACAACGACATGGCTGATTCG
>CAIWEX010000125.1 GCA_903911795.1 uncultured Schlesneria sp. | reverse complement strand
TTACGCCACTTCGACCTCGTTTGTTACCAGCAAATCATTGCAGGCGTCCATCACAGCGTGAGTCACAAGTTGTTTGTTGTAATAACTTGTGGCTTGACCGCTGATTACGATGGCGCTGTTGCTGACACGGACCTGCAGCCCGCGGATTCGGCCTCCGGTGCGAACCTGAACGGCCTGTTCAATCTTTTCCGCCAGTGACTGGGGAAAGGTATCTAGTACCGCTGAGCTCATTTGTCATCCTCCTTGAGAGTGAGCGGTCGGACTTCGCATGCGATCCTGTCTCTGCGATGTCTGAGCGAAAAACCGACAAAACCTTGTCACAAGCCCAACAGCAAATGTTGGATTGGCGGACTTTGATGGGTTCGTGGTCGCCCGATCCTCCGACAGCCCTTTGAGTTTAAGGTTTCATCAGGCGGGCATCCCTGCAATAATCTCGGCTGGCTCGTATTTGACCTCCATGGTCCAGGAATCCGTTCGTGAACAGAAGCGTCCGGCGAGTGCCGTACGAGTCATCCAAGCACAGTACACTCAGCGAATCTAGTCGTCAAAGAAAATCTTCCGCATTCACTCCGTTTTTTGCCGCATCATCGGTCAGTCGATTGAGCCAAGGATCGTCCATGCTGGAACCACAACTGCAGTTTCTGAAGCAACTCCTGGAAGCCCCGAGTCCCTCTGGATATGAGCGACCTGTTCAGGATGTCGTGCGTCGATACGCTAGGGAATTCGCCGATGACGTTCGTACAGACTGGCATGGAAATGTCACCGCCATCGTAAATCCTCAGGGCTCGCCCCGGATCATGCTGGCAGGTCATTGCGACCAAATCGGTCTGCTCGTCAAGCATATTGATGACAAGGGATTCCTGTGGGTGCACGCGATTGGCGGCTGGGATCCCCAGGTCTTGATTGGACAAAGTGTCCAAGTCTGGACGAAGTCTGGCCCCGTTACAGGTGTCATTGCTCGTAAACCGATTCACCTGCAGTCACCCGATGACCGCAAGGTCGTGCCCGAGATCAAGAATCTGTGGGTCGATATCGCTGCTCGCGATGGCGACGACGCCCGCTCGATCGTGAATATCGGTGACCCGATCACTGTGACACTGGGATTCCGCGAGATGCGGAATGGTATGGCCGCAGCCCCTGGAATGGACAATAAGGTCGGAGCCTGGACCGTGATGTCCGCTCTGGAACGAGTCCATCGTGGGAATCCTCGCGCAGCCGTCTTCGCCGTATCGACGGTACAAGAAGAAATCGGCCTGCGTGGCGTGCAGACGAGTGCATTCCAGATTGATCCTCAATTGGGGATCGTCGTTGATGTGACTCACGCCACCGACTGTCCGACAATCGACGAGAACCAGTTTGGTCGGGTCAAGCTCGGAAAAGGCCCGGTTCTTTATCGCGGCCCCAACGTTAACCCTGTGGTATTTGATCGTCTGGTCGAACGTGCTGGCTCAGCCGAGATTCCGGTCCAGATCAACGGACTCGCTACAGCCGCCAGCAATGATGCCGCTCAACTGCAATTGACGCGAGGCGGGGTTGCCACGGGGCTGGTCTGTATTCCCAATCGTTATATGCACAGCCCGGTCGAAATCGTGTCGCTGTCCGACCTGGATCAAGCCGCAGAACTGATTGCACAATTTTGCCTCAGCGTCGATACGACCAGCGACTTCACTCCGTGACCGAGTGATGCTCGCTCGACAATCCTCTTCCATCCATTACGTTTTTCCGGTGGGGTTGAATCAAGAATGGCTCGATTTTCACAGGCCGATCTGGCCGAACTCAATAAGGCATTTGAAGACCGGACTCCTGATGAGTTGCTCCAATGGGCCGGTGCCATCTTCGGTAAGCGAGTCGCTGCACTCTCGGCAATGCAGATGGCAGGAAGCGTCATCTGTCACATGCTGAATCGCCTGCAAGTCGACATGCCGGTGCTGTTCGTCGATACCGGAGTCAACTTCCAGGAGACACTCGACACGCGCGATCGTATCGCACGCGATTACAACCTGAAGTTTATTACGCTGCAGCCGAAGCTGAGCATGGAAGAGCAGACGAAGCAGTACGGCATTCTCTACCTGTCGGCCGAAGGTCAGAAGGATTGTTGCGAGATGCGGAAGTCGGCCCCGCTGCATGAAGCGCGAGGTCAATATGATTGCCTTGTCGGCAGCCTGCGCCGAGCAGAAGGGGGAGCTCGCAGCCGCTGCCAGATCCTGTCCGTTGATACTGCGATGAATTGCGTGCGAGTCAATCCGCTGGCAAACTTCACCGACGAGCAGATGGAACAATACATCGCCGACAATCAAGTCATTGTGAATCCCCTGCACTACCAGGGCTTTTCAACAATCAGTTGCAACCGGTGTACAACGCCCGTCATGCCAGGCGAACCCAAGCGTGCCGGTCGTTGGCGACACCTGGGCCCGTGGTCAGTCTATTGCGGTATCAATCCTTCGGATCTGGCCAGCGGCGCATCGCTCGCGATTGATCTGCCGCAGGAATTGATCGACCGAATGCTTGGTCGTACAACCGATTTCAGTATTTGAGATCTGGCCCGAATCACTTGCTGGTGGAGCAACGCCCATGACTGAACCATCGCTGTATGAACGCCTCGGCGGAGTTTATGCCATCGCTGCCGTGGTTGATGATTTCATCGATCGAATCATGGATGATCCGCGACTGAATGCGAACCCCAAAGTCGACGAAGCTCACCATCGCGTCTCCAAAGCAGGGTTCAAGTACCTGGTCACCGAACAGGTCTGCTGGGCTGCCGGGGGACCGCAGAAATACACCGGGCGATCGATGAGGGATTCCCACATTCACCTTGATATTACCGCTGCCGAATGGCTG
>CAIWEX010000124.1 GCA_903911795.1 uncultured Schlesneria sp. | reverse complement strand
TCTCAGATTTTCCAAACTCATCTCCCGCTTCTTTCATGCGGTCGATCAGGGACTCGGCTGCCATGGCGATCGCTGACAGCGGATTATTGATTTCGTGGGCAATTCCTGTGGCAAGAAAGCCGATTCCGGCCAGTCGCTCGTTCCTCAACAGTTGTCGGCTACGCTCTTCGACTTCGCGATCCAGCTTGGCCTTATCCCCCTGGAATCGTTCGATCATACGGTTGAAGACATTGGCCAGATCGACCATTTCGTCGCGGCCCTTCAGCTTCAACCGATGGCTGTAGTCCCCATTGGCTACGCGGGATGCGGCTTCGTGCAACTTGCGAACGGGGACGAAAATCCACGAATGACCGCATCGAACCAGGAAAATCAGCAGGACTACGATGCAGGGAACGCAAGCGCCAATCAGGATCAGTCGCGATTTGTAAAGTGCCGGAGCTTCCCTCAGGGTTGCTTCCGTTCCACGCTCTGGATTAGGGATCTCCTGAATGATCGACTGGATTCGAGCGACATCGCGCAGCATCGATTCCAGAACACCACTCTTGTTTTTCGCGTAGGCGAGACGCCCGCGGGTCGCTTCCAACCGTTTGAGCAGGTCGCGAATCTGATCTAACTTGAGGTGCATTACGTGCTTCGACTGAAACACGGCCTGTGGAAGATCATCCGCTCGCCGGCGGAACTCGGCGAGTTCATCGCGGAACCGCTTTAACTGCTGATCCCAGCGTTCTTTATCGAAAGCCAAGTGCTGTTCGTCATCTTCCCTTGTTCGGAAACCCAGGAGCGGGTCAAACAGTCCGGCTGCGATCACCGCGAGATCCGTGCGGTGAGGTTCGCGATTCATGCTGTAATCGAGATCCTGGATCACGGCCCGGTACGAGAAGAGTCCGGTCAAGCCCGCGAATGCCAGAATGAACAGCATCAGGCAAACCAAGCCTAGGCCGATGACCAACTTGCGGCGTATCGATCGCGTCAGAAACACTCGACATCCTTGTCGCGTTACTGGTAGTTGCGTGATGGGGGTTGCAAACATTACAAACTTGTTCGAGTTCACTCAACCCCGGTTCAAGATTCGCATCCTGAATCTTTTGAAACCGGGATGGAGTGATTGAACGGTGGCGTTTATTTTCCACCGCCCCTTCCCTGACAAGGTTCCGGCACCATGCAGCCCTCTTCACTCCGCATTCTGGCAATTCACGCTCATCCCGACGACATCGAGCTTCAATGTGCCGGGACCCTGCTGCGACTGAAACAACTCGGCTGCCAGATTTCACTCGCGACGATGACCCCCGGCGACTGCGGCAGTGCGGAATTGGGCCCGGACGAAATTGCCGTTGTGCGGCGAGGGGAAGCAAAACGATCTGCCGATTTGATCGGGGCAGACTACACCTGCCTGGAATTCCGCGACCTAAGTATTGTCGTCGATAACGACAGCCGCCGACGAGTCACCGAAGTGATCCGTCGAAGTCGGCCCGACATTGTTATCACAGCCCCTCCCGTCGATTACATGAGTGACCATGAAATGACGAACCGCCTGGTTCGTGATGCCTGCTTCAACGCCAGTTGCCCGAACTACGCAACCCGCCAATGGGACCCTGCCCCGGCGACACAGAAGATTCCATACCTTTACTATGTCGATCCGATTGAAGGGATCGACTACTACGGCAACGCGATCCCGGCCGATTTCATCATCGACGTTTCCGCAACGATGGAAACGAAGCTGGAAATGCTCGCCTGCCACGCCAGCCAGCGCGAGTGGCTCAGACGTCAACACGGCCTGGACGAGTATCTTGATGGCTGCCGCCGCTGGTCCGCCGCTCGCGGCGCGAAGATCGGCCGGGAATATGGCGAAGCGTTCACGCAGCACCGTGGTCACCCGTATCCACACGATAATGTGCTGGCGGAACTGCTGGCGTGAGGGTGGGGAGTTCGGAAGTTCATCACCAGTCCGCTTTTTCAAAATTCGGATGTATGCGCAACGCTTTTCAAAAAGGGAAGATGTTGAACAGAAGGGAACGAAGGAAACGAAGAGGGTAAGGTGAGAACCTCGCCAGCAATCCTAACTTTCGTTTGCCACTTTGTTCCAATCGCTGCCCATGCTATTCAAAAGCAAATCCGGAGAGCAGGTGGGAATTGGCCAGTAATTGCCACTTCCTTTTTCCCCTTCGCTTCCTTCGTTCCCTTCTGTTCAAAACGGACATGTGTCAGGCGCCGAATGCCGTGGCCAGTTGTTGATAGAACTGGTCTCCTGACCTCGCCGAAACGGCCGACCGAAGGCGACCGAAGGTCTCCACTTTTCGAACAAAGTAGCCTTTATCGCTCCGCGTGAAGATAGCCGTTTTCAGTTTGAGCAGTATCGAAAGCTGACATTCTATTAAGCCCCACTTGAGATCAATATTCCTTCCTCAAACGACGCCAGTTTTGCGAACGGCTGACTTCACGCGGAGCGATGAAGGCAACTTTTAACAACGGCTCCGTTTCTCTCCGCTCACGTTCGCTCCCGTGGAAAAACGGTCCATTTCTGATGTTTTGGATCGT
>CAIWEX010000123.1 GCA_903911795.1 uncultured Schlesneria sp. | reverse complement strand
CTACAGTGCTCTCGGAGAACTGAACCGGCCTGACAAGAAGATCATCACGGCCGAAGACCCGGTGGAATACTACCTCCCCGGGATCAATCAGGTTGAAGTCCGACACGATATCGGACTCGACTTTGCCCGTATTATTCGAGCGATGCTGCGACAAGCCCCGAACGTGATCCTGGTCGGCGAAATCCGCGATGCGGAAACGGCAGAGATGGCAATTCAAGCTTCTCTGACTGGACACTTGGTTTTCAGCACTCTACACACGAACGATGCGCCCAGTTCTATTACACGTCTGATCGACATGGGAGTCGAGCCTTTCCTCGTCGCCTCCAGTATTATGGCCATCCTTGCCCAGCGTCTGGTCCGCGTTCCGTGCGCCAAATGCAAGGAAGAATACGACCCCGATGCCTCCGAAACGGAGTTGTTCGAAATCACTGCTGAGCAAATGGCCAATGCCAAGTTCATGCGGGGTAAAGGTTGCAATCACTGCCAGCACACCGGCTACCGCGGGCGTATCGCGACCTTCGAACTGATGAGCATGAATTCCACCCTGCGGGAAATGACTTTCCGCAGCGAACCCGCCCAGAGTATCCGCCGCCAGGCTCGCCTGTTCGGCATGAAGACTCTGGTGGAAGATGCTTTGGCAAAAGCACTTATGGGAAAAACCACCCTCATGGAAGTTTATAAACTGGACAAGGGAGGCCACTGACAATCGGGTGGGCCGAAGCGGTTGCATCGGTTTTCCGAAGTCGGTGCCGTTTTGCCTCGACCTGACAGATTTTTCAGGAGATTTTCAGGAAGACCAACCCCGAAATTTACTCCGATCCATTTCAGAACGATTTGTGTGGAGTTTCTGCACACGACGCAATGTCTTGAGCTTGAACCTCCAGTAGCCGACGCCTTCAGCGTGATAACCAGTAACAAAGAAACTCGCCCGGCGACGTCAGGGAAAATTCAGGATGACGGCCATAGAGTGGCCACCTCACATCGACTTTTGTAGATTCATTTCACGCTTTGTTTTCAGAATCATTGTGACCACAATTTGAGAACCAGTCCGCTCTGCCGGATAATCCCGTCGCCAATCACAACGGCACACATCAATCAGGCGTGGAAACCTCCATCCCTGTTGATGTGATCAATCGCGGGCCATTCGACCAGTCGCGTGCTGTTTTTCCAATCCGGTTTTCTGCTTTCAATTCGACCTGCACTGGACGCAAGATGGCAGCACTGCAAATCGACAAGATGCTCGATACGGTCGTTCGCGAACGCGTGAGCGACTTGCACATCACGACCGGCCAACCGCCTGTTGTGCGTGTCGGTGGACACATGGTCCGCCTCGAAACGAAAACGCTGACCCCCGAAGACACTGTCGGGTTGATGAAGAGTATCACCCCGGAACGTAATCAGCAGGAACTTCAGGAAGTCGGTGGGACGGACTTTGGTTTCGCCTTCGGTGACAAGGCACGATTCCGCGTGGCAGTCTTCAAGCAGCGCGGTCATATCGGCATGGTGCTGCGACGAATTCCGAACGAGTTCCTCACCTTCCAGCAATTGGGCCTGCCCTCAGTTATCTCAGACCTGCTGCATCGCCCCCGCGGACTGTTCCTCGTTACCGGCCCTACGGGTAGCGGTAAGACGACCAGTCTCGCCAGTATGATCAATTACCTGAACGATACGGTCGACCACCACATCATTACGCTGGAAGACCCGATCGAGTATTACCATCAGCACAAGAAATCGACGATCAACCAGCGCGAAATCGGGGTCGATGTGCCCGACTTCCCCGAAGCCCTGCGTCGCGCACTGCGAATGG
>CAIWEX010000122.1 GCA_903911795.1 uncultured Schlesneria sp. | reverse complement strand
CAGTGATATTCACGCTGGTCACATAGCCGAAATCCTGTCGTGTATGTCCATTGATCGCAGCGAACGGTGCTCCACGCAAACCGAAAACCATGGGCGTGTATTGCAATCCGTACTGCAATTCCAACGGTTCGGCACCATCCTCATGGTTGAATGCGTAGGCAACTTCGCCGTAGGCCTGGGTATCGCGAGTCAGATTCCTCGTCCAACCGACGATCAATGAATCACGTACGTAATTCAGGCGGACAAACGTCGGGTTGCGGATCATGTATTCATCACCCGCGTGTGAACTCAGGTGGTAATAGCCCGCTTTGAATGCGTTGTTGCCCTTACGCCACGTCGACAGAAAGCCCGCTCGAAAGTCGCATGCTTCCAGATCGTCGTTGTGACCCATGTCGACGCGCGGCATTGCCGCACCTTCCAAATCGAATTGCCATCCCTGAGGATTGATGGCGTCAGTGGTCCCGTATCTCAACAAGCCGACGTGGCCACCGAGGGTGTTTTCCCAGACAGTTCCGTTTCGCCCCTGACTACCGAAGAAGACTGAGCTCATACGGGATTCTTTTTCACCCGCCAGGTAAGCCTTGTACATCAGGCCAGCTGGCATCACCTGCCATTCGTAATCGTCTTCTTCAGTTTGAAAAGACTGAGTTCCAATCACATCTTCCTGAACTGGTTCCTGCCAGTCCACTTTTTGTGCACGACCTCGTTTCCCCTCTTCCTGATCATCGGAAAAGCTGGCAAACGAAGCTTTACTACGCGGCGTACGGTCCGCACGCACGTTTCCATCCGTTCCCATCTGAACCTGCAGTCCAAAGGTGGGATCATCTGGTGCTTTTCGATCAGCACGAGCTCGGGCAGTATCCTCCCGGGCAAGTGCTGACATCCCGAGCACCAGGAAGCAGCAACCTATCCAGCGAAACACGCGAGTTCTCCAAGTACAACATTTGCGAGACTTCTGTAACGCGAATTCCTTATCGACCGCGCCTAGCGATTGCGCACGTACCTCTGCCTGAAGCGATCGTGATCATTGGAATCATGCGTCCGGATATGCCCGGCATGCCGGAAATTCTGCTCACGTAGATTGCGATGACTTTGCGGGCATCGAGTTCCACGAATCTGCGGTGCGAGTGCTGTGCGTCTTGACTCACCTGGTTGCTGACCTAGGTTTCAACCGCATATGGTCCCTGCTGACCGTGTCCTCCATTTCACGACTCAACGTACTGTTGAAAGCTCCGTCCCATGATTTCCTTATCCTCTGTGCCATCACAGGTTACGTCCGTAGATTCATTCCCCGGCTTGTCCACCGAAGAAATCGGATCGCTTCTTGACTTGATGCAATGGCAACGTGGCAAATGTGATTGCCGTGACCCGCTGACATCGATCTCGCATCTCCATCGATCGCTCCATCAGCAGGCGTGTCGTGCGTACGCCAGACGACTCGGTACCGTCGTTGTCTTGAAGGGGGACAAACTGACGTTGGCTAACGGGGATTTCAGAACGTCAGCTCAAGTTGTCCCAGAATCCGTCCGGACAATCGATTCGATCGAACATGTGCCGCTATCCGTATTTCTAATGTTGGAATGTTACGCTGACGGAATTTCAGAGCAGTCCGAAGCATTAATTGATCAGCTTCGAACGCAGGCGATGATGTTACTGACACAGCTCGGAAGCCTGGGGCTGACGGAAGACTTAACAGCCCGGCAGGCGGAATTGCTGGCTACGACCGTACAGTTCCTGGATGACGTCCTTACCTGCGGAAGGCTCGATGCCGATATCGTTGCCAGTTTCGTCATGCAGTCGAATCCCTTGCTGGAACAAAATCAAGCCGATGTGTCACGGCTGATGTTCGCAGCTTTCGATGATCAGTTGTCTCTCTGGAAGTCAACATTTACCGAGTTTGACTGGGAACATTTGCGAGCCGTCGTCGTTCAGGACCAGTCTGAGCGTCGTGAACGGATCGCTGTCGAGTATTTTTTGAGATTGCACCGATCCAACGAAGGGGAATCCCACGTCTACGTGGAAGTCGCCGACGACGTTGAACAGGCGCTCCTTCAGCTTCGCAGGTCAGCATTTGCGTCAAATCCGGCAGAGGAATTTTCACCTTTCCACGGATGAAACGATCAGCGGATTGAACGGGGGATGCCCCGTCCGTTACCATTCCGGAGATGGGACCAGCCTGGTCCTGCTGCGCAAAACCTCGTTCCGTCGATTTTCAAAACGAATTTCGGCTGACCAGCGAGAGTTCCGATCTGGCATTGGCCTGATTGGCGAAGCGGTTTCTCTCCAAAGGAAGTTGACGTGTTTCAGTCTGTTGCAGTCGTCGGGGCCACCGGGGCCGTGGGTCGGATCATGTGTCAGCAGCTCGAAGAGCGCGGCTATAAAGCCGGTTCATGGACGTTCCTGTCGTCCAAGCGCAGCGCCGGGACCACGATCACATTCCAGGGACACGACTACATCGTTCAGGAACTGACGAAAGAATCGTTCCGTGGACATGATCTGGTCATCGGCAGCACACCCGACGAAACGGCTCGCGACTACTTCCCTGCCGCTGTCGAAGCTGGCTGCCTGGTGATCGATGAATCTGGCTACTTCCGCATGAACCCCGAAGTTCCGCTGGTCATCCCCGAAATCAATCCACAAGACGCTCTGAAATTGCTCGCGTCAGGACGCGGGATCATTTCCAGCCCAAACTGTTCGACAACGCAAATGGTCATCGCCCTGAAGCCGCTGCATGACGCCGCAAAAGTGAAGCGAGTCATCGTCAGCACGTATCAGGCAGTGAGTGGTGCGGGATTGCAGGGAACGACCGATCTGATGGAAGGGACGCGAGCAAATCTCGCGGGGACGAATTACGACTATTCCGCCTTCAAGCATCCGATCGCCTTCAATGCCATCCCGCAGATTGGTGGACCGAAGGAAGAAGGCTACACGAGCGAAGAAATGAAGATGGTCTACGAAACTCGCAAGATCATCGGCGATCAGTCCATCCAGATCTCGGCTTCGTGCATCCGGATTCCCGTGGCGAACTGCCACAGCGAAACCATCTGGGTCGAAACCGAACGACCAGTCTCCCCGGATGAGGCACGTCAATTGTTCGCAGCCTTCCCGGGGATCGTCGTGGTAGACGATCTGGCCAACGGCGAATATCCGATGCCCATGACGTGCACTGGCCGTGACGAAGTCTTCATCGGACGAATTCGTCGCGACCTTTCTCATCCCAATGGACTGACGTTCTGGTGTGTCAGCGACAACCTGCGCAAGGGAGCCGCAACGAACGCCGTGCAGATTGCAGAACTGCTTTCCAGACACAAGGCGTGAAAAGGTATCGTGATGCCAAACCCGTTTCCTGGAATGGACCCGTTTCTGGAAGGCCCCAGTTGGTCGACGGTTCATGCCAATCTCGTTGAGGAAATTGCCAGACAACTTTCGATCAAATTGCGACCGAAGTATCTGGCGATTTCCTGCGAACGGGTTTTCATCGCTTTACCTGATCATGTGTCCCCTGCCCACGAATCAAGTCGAATCCCGGACGTTTCAGTTGTCGCGATTGACGAAGGGCAAATGGCGTACTCGGCAATCAACGCATCGCCGTCAATCATGGTCGAAGCCCTTTTGCCGGAGACCATGACAGAGACCTATGTCGAAATCCGCGACGTCGCAACGCGTTCGCTCGTTACCGCCATCGAAGTCCTCTCACCAACCAACAAGCGAGGTGATGGCCTGGCAGAATTTCGTAAGAAACGATTGGAATTCCTGCGTGGCACCGCTCACTACCTGGAAATTGATCTGTTACGGTCCGGGGAACGATTTCCCATGACGGGCCCCCTTCCCTCCGTTTCGTATTTTGTTTTTCTCAGCCATGCTGAAAGACGTCCTCATGTGACTGCGTGGCCGATTTCGCTCAACGAGCCCTTGCCGAAAATCGCAGTTCCGCTGATGTCAGGTGATCCTGATGTCGAATTGAATCTCCAACAGGCCTGGGAGACGATTTACGACCTTTTCCGATATGAGTTATTGGTCGATCACACCCGGAATCCGGCAGTGCCGCTCTCGGCGGAGCAGGATCGCTGGGCTCAAGCGTGCCTGAGAAACAGTGGAGTAACGGCATGAGTTCCAGTACGACAACACCTGCAATCAAGACTGCGGCCGTCAAGGGGCGGCGCAAGTTGCGGTTCGCCACCTTTGACGACGTCATCAAGGATGCCGAACACATTGTCTCTGTTCCGTGTCGTACGCTGGGAAACTGGACGGTTGCTCAAAACATTGACCACTTGGGGAAATCAATTCAGGCTGGATTTGAAGGCCCTGTGGTTAAGGCACCATGGTTCGTCCGCTGGCTCATTGCACCAGTGATCAAGCCACGATTCCTGACAAAAGGGATGCCCGCCGGATTTGCACTTCCGAAAGAAATGGCTCATTTCATGCCACGCAGTGATCCTGCCACAGAACTGGCGTTGACCAACCTGCGAGTCTGGTCCCATCGGCTGCAAACAGAATTACCGCCGAATGGTCATCCCGCCTTTGGAAATCTCAGTCACGCGGAATGGATTCAGTTACACCTTCGTCATGCGGAGTTACACCTGAGTTTCATTGTTCCAGAACAGTCTTAACATTGTTTCAGCCAGTTTTGATCGCGATAACACCAATACCAACAGTCCTCCGGGATTAGACTCACTTCATTTCGAAAGACCACACGTTATGCAGCCTTTTTCGTACCACGACGGCGAACTCTTCTGTGAACAAGTTCCCGTCGCCAAGCTGGCCGAACAATACGGAACCCCTCTATGGGTCTATTCCAAGTCTTTTCTCGTCGGCCAGCTCAAGCAGATTCAGACCGCGTTTGCGGAAGTCGAACCGGTCATCTGTTATTCCGTGAAAGCAAACTCGACCCTCGGCGTTTTGAAAGTGATGCGCGACGCTGGCAGCAGCTTCGACGTGGTCTCAGGGGGTGAGCTTTATCGCGTGAAGGCAGCAGGCGGAGATACGACCAAGGTCGTGTTCGCGGGGGTCGGCAAGACCGACGAAGAAATCCGTTTCGCACTCGAAAACAACATCCTGATGTTCGATGTCGAAAGTGAACAGGAACTGGACGCCATTGCCGCCGTCGCGGGATCGATGAATGTCGTCGGCCGCGTTGCATTGCGACTGAATCCCGATATTGATGCGAAGACGCATGCCAAGACGACGACTGGCAAGAAGGGGAACAAGTTCGGGATGGACATCGAACGCTTCCGCGAACTCGCCGCCAAGGTATTGCAAGACAAGCGGTTGGCGTTGAAGGGAATCCACATGCACCTCGGTTCCCCGATTCTGACCACCGACCCTTACGAAGCGGCCGGAAAGAAAGCGATTGAAGTGGTCGATGCGGTGCGGAAGGATGGCCACGAAATCAACTGGATTAACCTGGGAGGCGGCTTCGGCATCAGCTACCGTGGTAACGAAGGACTTCCCGCAGAAGCCTATGCCAAGGTGATCGTTCCGGCCGTCAAAGCGGCCAAGTGCCGACTGGCCCTGGAACCCGGTCGGTTCGTCGTCGGCAATTCATGTATCCTCGTAAGCCGCGTCGTTTACACGAAACGCGAAGGTGGCAAGCTGTTCGTTATCCAGGACGGCGGCATGAATGATCTGATCCGACCTGCCATGTACGATTCGTTCCATCGAGTCTGGCCGGTTCAACCGAGTATTGAAATGCCTGCGGATCTCGAAGGCGAAATCGCCGGTTGCGAAAAGACGGATGTCGTCGGCCCTGTCTGCGAATCGAGTGATTACTTCGCCAAGGACCGCTATCTCCCTCCGATGAAGCGCGGAGATCTGATGGCGATCTTCAGTGCAGGTGCTTACGGCACGGCCATGAGCAGTAATTACAACTCACGCCCACGCGGCGCCGAGATCTTGATCGACGGCACCGATGTCAAAGTTATTCGCCGGCGCGAAACACTGGCAGACCTGATCGCACACGAACTCGATTCGTAACCGTAACTCGCAAGCCGTCTTTTTGGAGCTTTGCCAAGCCGAATTCGCAAGTCATTCTACTGCCGTCGGGGATGATGCGATTTCGTCTCTAAATCACGCAACAGGCTTGCAGCATGGCACTGCGGGGCAGCGTGAATGTGGCTCAACGCCCATCATGCGCATCGGTACTTGGTGGTACAGCCAGGTTTCGAGGTTTGCGTCGCCAAAATCGACTACAGAGGTTCACGGCCAGTTTGCGGTAATCGAGTGTGAGCACTCCTGAGAGGCGGACAAGTGACCACATCGAACGGACAGATGCGTGAGGCCAATGACAGATGTAGCGTGGCACAAATCGAGGGCGAAACCTGCTCTTGAAGTGGTATTCGCCGGGAAGGTCAAAGAAGATCGAGGCATAGTTGAATCCGAATTGCAAACCACGTCGAACCAGCCAACTGTCGTTGGGAAGAACTTCAACACGGACCGCAGGGCATAGACAAAGTGATACGGTCGCAACTCCATCGGATCGCAATGTCTGCACACATTGATGAATCATAAACGCCACCAGGCCGCGAGGGGCATCCAGCCGATGGCGGTACGTTTCGACGGCCCAATGGCTCCCGTTCTCGAAGGGAAGGCACACCAGAAAGCCTTCGATTCTGCCATGCCCGCTGTCACCGCGTGCCAGGAACAGACGACGTCGCCCCCAATCCTTTGGGTCGAATCGCCCATTGAAGAACCAGATTTCGCGACGTTGTGGTTTTGACTTCAATCCTTCGGCTGCAACAGCACGAATGTCATCAAGTAGGGCATCCCATTCGGCCTGCGAATGATTCTCGCGACGACATTCTGTCAGCGAGACGTTTTGACGATGGCAGAAATTGAACTGGCGCCGTACCCATTCAAATTCGCCCCCAGCCCATGTCAGATTGGCGAGATCCAGCATTGGTTCCTCACCCCATTTGGTGACCTGAAAATCACACTGGCGAAACAAGGGCAGGTCATCTTCCACGACGCTGTAAAACGTGACGCAATACCGTTGCTGCCTAACGAAAGCGTGAAATTCTCGTAACAGACTTTCTCGGTCAGCAGGGTTGCAGAGCAATCCCCCTTGAACATGCAGGTACCGTCCAATCTGGGCATACGAAACAACTCCATTGCCGCTGCTGGACCAGAACTGGGTCAGTCCCGCTTCCGTCGCAAGGTAACTGTCGTATGTCCGGCCAAACTGATAGGCCAATTTCTCCAGAGTGCTTTCTGGTGACGCTCCCTCGTCCATGTCACCACTATTCATTCGACTGCCCACGTTGGCCGATCCCGAGTTCCACAACGCGATGCTCGGGTTAAGATAAGATCGATGGTTCTCAGTCGCGTCCTTCAAGTCGAAGAGTACCAGCAGACGGCGTGCAGATTTCCAATTGGAACGCGTCCCAACAACCGTTTGCTGGGCCTTGTGTAATCAGGGTGTGGTGTCCCCGTTGCCTTTTATCACGGTTTGCCTCGCAATTGCTCTGCAGGTATCTTCAATCAGCAGACCTGTATACCGTGCCCTTGGGATGTGACACAATGAACGTGCCTGCGCATGACTCCTCCGCGATATGGCAATTCATTCGATGGAATGCGGGCCGAATTGCCATTGGTGTGGTTTTGCTGATGGCAGCTTACGCCGCAATCAATGTTGCATCTACCGGCCAACGGGAGCATCAAATTGCCAAGCACATCGAGTCCCTCGGAGGTGCAGTCGGGTTTCAAACCTATTTGCCGGATTTGATTTCAGACTTCGCTCCAGAAACTCAATTGTTTGATCGGATTCATTCCGTCAGCTTTAGCGGTAACCCGGTGGTCATGTCGGAGATCATTGCCGAATTACGTTCACTGAGGGATCTCGAATCACTTGAGTTGAACGACTCTCGAATCACGGATTTCGATCTTAAGTATTTGAAAAGCCTGAAAACCATCAAGATTCTGGACCTGAGCAATACAAATCTCACAGATGCAGGGCTGGAAAATCTGAGGGAGTTGCCCCAACTTGAAACACTGAGTTTACTGAGTACAGCGACTACCGATTCCGGTCTGCAACATCTCAAATCTCTGAAAAGGCTTAAGTTGCTTGATCTTGAAAATACAAACGTAACAGAACAAGGAAAAGCCGCGCTTAAGAATTTTTTACCGAACTGCACAATCATTCCATGAACCACTGCTTCCGCCAAAGAGTGGGGGCCTCGGCTTCTAGGCAACATAGTCGAGAGCCGAGCGAGAACGTGCGTAGGCTCGCACGGAGGCTGCGGTCAAAGGATTGCGGGCTTGACCGAATGGAACCGATGGGACGTCGTCGGGCCTCTGCTGAAATTGCGATTGATTCGACGAATTCTGTCCCTGGGTCTGGCATTCGACCTGGCAAGGTGTGAATGCAACCCCTTGACTATCCAGCGACTGATGCAGATTCCCGAGTTGTCGTTCAATGGCCTGTCGGGCAGCTTCATCGGTCGCGACCATTCGGATCGAAACGACATCGTTGGAAATCGACAGATGGACGTTCAGTCGACCCAAGTCAGGGGGATCGAGACGAAGTACGACGCTGGACTTATCAGCTTCCGGTGCCCCCTCTAATCGTTGCTGAACGATTTCTGTCATGCGATGGACAAATGATTCCATCGGAACCGGCACTGCCGCAGAATCTAACGGGCCGGTGGAGGTCTGGGGTGTTGCTTCCTGGACTTGTGTATGCTGTGGGGCTCCGAAATCCAAACCTGCGAATTTGGTGAAAGTCTCGGTATTGTCGGCGACGTTTGATGCAGGGGCTGACTTTGTTGCCGCCGACTCCGGAATCGAATCTTGCAGGAGACTCATCCCTTTGGGAACGCCGCCGCTTGATTGGAATGCAACGTTTATTTTGCTCGTCAATTCGTTACGAAACTGTCGAAACGCGCTCAGGCCAGCCCGCGCTCCGTCCATAGCAGTTGCGAACGCTGCAGGACGCGAATCGTTCGCCGTTTGATCCATCGGCTGCGAGACGGAATCCGTCGTGGAAATGGACGTGTTCTCAGTCTGAGCTTTTGCGGCCTGCAAGGCGTCTTCAAGAGTTCCTTTCACAGATGTGGCTTCGCCGGATGGAAGCTCGCTCGCAGCCTTGATCGTTTCCTTAGGCTGAACAGATTTGGGATCGGGCTGCGGATTTTCCTGAATCGGAACCACTGCGGGATTTGAGCCAGGCGAAATTGCTGTAGTACCGACAAGGGGGTTCGTTTCACCTCCACCATCGGCCTGCAAGCTTTCGTTTGGAATCGGTGATTTCTCGCCCAACGCAGGCTCAACTTTTGTCGCGGCTGCTGGCATCGCATTGTCTGCAACCTGGACAACTGTGCTGGGGTTCTGCACTGGATTCTGTGGCTGACTCGACTGCGGAATTTGTGACAAACTGGCCGGGACATTCGTTAACGAGGCTGCCCCCGTCGGGGGTTCTGGCAACGTAGCGGCTACTGGAACCGCATCCAGTTTTCTGTCGAAAACGAGTGCTGGGGAATCTTCAGGTCGCAGCTTCGGCTGTTCAACCACCACCGGTTGGGCACTGACCTGAACGGTAGTCACCAAATTGTCCGGGGACAGATCATCTGCAGGTTTCTTGCTGGTCTCAACAGGCTTTTTTTGTCGGTCAACGGTTTTGTCATTCGTAGTGCCAAGATCCGCTTCAGACGTCTGCCGAGCATCCTGTCTGCGATCAGTCTTCTTCGAGACAGATGTCTGAACAGCAGACTTCGCATCAGTCTCTGCCGCTGGGTTAACGGCAGAATCGCTCGTTGATTCCGTGCCTCGGTGCTGTTCAGAAGCTTTCCCTGGAGTCGGGAAGTTTTCGCAGAGTTCATGCGGCCCGGCTGATGCGAGTGAAAAAACGTCGTCAAATGCGATCCGCGGACCGGCAACATCGGCGCGTTCCGCCGATGGCTGGGAAAGTTGGGGGATCGTAACGGTTGTATCGATTTTCATAAAACTCGCACTCTCTGTTCCTCCGAAACAATCGAGTAGCTGGTGATGAGTGCTGAACACGGATACGGCGAGTTGTGCCGGATGCCGGAACAAAGGTGCGGAGATGATAGAAATCACAGTCCCGCTGATTTTGCCGCTTCGCGGGGTCGTCCTCGCCGAACCGGATACCGTTCCGCCCCAATGGCTCGCAGAACAATTTTCCCGACTTCCGCTCAACTCCGCCGACCGAAAATCCGCAGCCACTCGTGCCGCCGTCGTCGCTCAACAGGAACTGGAACTGGAACAACTGCGCCAGCAACGAGATTCCTGGAAACGCGGGTTCGCGGAGCTTCAAAAGGCAGTGACGCAGACCGAATCACAGTGTGCAGCCGTCCTGAATGAAATGCGTGAAGTGACGGTCGAACTGGCACATGCCATCGCTTCCAAGCTCGTCTTTCAGCAATTGGCTGCTGGAACGTTCCCGATCGATCGCCTCGTGACAGAAGTCCTGAGTCGACTGAACACTCGCGAACCTGTCACCGTTCGACTGCATCCCGAGGATCTCGCGATCTTCCAGCAGGGTGACCGGCAACCCCAGGCTACGGAGTCGGAAACCAGTGTCCGAGTTGTCGCCGACCCGCGTCTGGCACGCGGCGATTGCAAAGCGGTCGCAGGCGAAATCACAGTCATCTATGAACTGCGTCGACAGATTGAAGAAATTCGTCGTGAACTCCTTTCCACGGTAAATGGACATGCTGAACCTCGACCTTGATCGGCTGCGAAGTGACGTCGAAGCCTGCGATGGCTTTCAGACGCAAGGCCGCCTGCGGGTCATCGAAGAAGGGCTGGCGTGCGCACTGCCCGCAGCACTCGGGGACCAGTGTCGTATCTTGGAACCGAGCGGTCGGGCGATCCCTGCCGAAGTGATTGGCTTCCGGCGCGGGCTGGCACAACTGGCTCCCTATGAACTGGCCGAAGAACTTCGATCGGGACTCCCTGTTGTTCGCGATCCCGAGCGGCGGACAGTCCCTGTCGGTGCCGGGGTTCTCGGACGCATTCTCGACGGAATCGGACGTCCGATCGATGGCCGCGGCCCTGTACTCCCAGGCGAGCGTCGCGTCGTTCGAAATACTCCTCCATCGCCACTCCAGCGAGGTCGAATCGATCGTCCCTTCGTGACCGGTCAGAAAGTCATCGATGGTCTGTTGTTATGTGGCAAAGGACAACGCCTGGGGATCTTCGCGGGGAGCGGCGTCGGCAAGAGCACTCTGCTGGGCCAGATCGCGAAGACTGCCGAAGCCGATTTGAATGTGATTTGCCTGGTTGGTGAACGAGGGTGTGAACTTCGTCCGTTCGTCGAAGACTGTTTGGGACCTGAAGGTCTGGCGAAATCGGCCGTCGTCATTTCAAGCTGCGAGCAACTGCCGATGATGCGAATTCGAGCCGTCGAGACATCGATCGCGATCGCTGATTCTTTCCGAGCTCGTGGCAAAAACGTCCTGTTCTTTCTGGACAGCCTTACTCGACTCGCGATGGCTCAGCGCGAACTGGGCCTGAGCCTGGGTGAGCCACCGAGTGCTCGCGGCTACACCCCATCCGTTTTCCAACTGCTGGCGAATACGGTCGAACAACTTGGTAATGGAACGACGGGCAGTATCACTGGATTTCTGACAGTCCTGGTGGAAGGAGATGACCTCGGCGAACCTGTCGCCGATTCCGCTCGATCATTGCTGGACGGCCACATTGTCCTCGACCGCAAACTCGCAGAAGCAGGCCATTTCCCGGCAATCAATGTTTCGCAGAGTGTCAGCCGAGCGTTCCTGCAGGTTTCGGAACCCGCCCAGCAGGTGGCCGCTCGGAAGATCAGGCAGATCATGGCGACTTATGCAGAAGTCCAGGACCTGATCCGGATCGGTGCCTATGTGAAAGGAACAAGCCCCCAGGTGGACAAGGTTCTGGAACTGATGCCAGCAGTGAATGCGTTTGTACAGCAAGGACTCAGCGATCGAATGACGTTTGCGGAAACACAGGCAGCAATGCAGAAGGTCGCGGCAGCATGGCAGTATTGAAGCGGGCACGGAGAAGAGGAGACCTTCGGTCGGCCGTTTCGGCGGGGTCGGGAGACCCGCGCCGATCACGTCGTGCCCTGGCTGATCGCGTGACCCACGCCGATCACAATTTGATCCATCAGCCGGAACGCGCTAGCGTCCGGTTCGAACCGT
>CAIWEX010000121.1 GCA_903911795.1 uncultured Schlesneria sp. | reverse complement strand
GTCTTCTTGGCATCCAGGCAGTGAACCAGCCCGGCGAAGTCGGTGATGAACAGCAGGTCGTCCTTGATCGCAGCGCTGCCGATCGTCCGATGCATCGTTTCTTCAAAGTCGATCTTGCCGTTCTTATTGCGGTCGACCGAGTCATAGTGCCAGACGGCCCCTGTTTTTGGGTTAGGAATCGCCTTTTCACCCTTCTTCGTATCGACGCACTGCAGTCGTCGTGGCGGGATCTCTTTTCCATCCTTGTCGACAGCCAGTTCCAGACTCAAGTCACCACGCTTGGTTGGATCGATGCAGTAGTAGTGACCAATCCCTTCGCCGTGCTCAGGGTCTTCACCAACACCTGAGTAGACATAGCCATCGTAGAAGACGGGGGTCCCGATGATGTGGTTACGAGTCGCACGACCACCCAGTGAATACACAGATTCTTTGGGGTTACAGTCAAACTTCCAAAGCAGCTTTGGACCACCCTTGCCATCGCCAGCAGGATCGAAGCTGTAGAGCCAGCCATCGCCGCCACCCATCACGACCTGAGCCTGCCCGCCAGCTTCGAAAGCACAAGGGCTGGACCACTGACCGTGCAGAATATTCGTCCCCGGCGACTTGTCGCTCCACACCAGCTTGCCGGTATTCTTGTCCAGGCAGATAAAGCTTGCAGCATTAGGCTGCGGGATGTTGATATGGTCGTCATCGACGCCATTGCCTGTGATCACGAAGCAGTAATCGCCAACGCAGGTGACCGAGCACGAACACATGTTGTGCTGGAACACACCCAAAGCACCCATCAAGTCATAACGCCAGATGATGTCGGCTTCGTCCTTGTTTTCGTTGGCTTCCGCCTTAAATGGACCATCGTTTTCACCGTCGTGGAAACCTTCGACGTCCAGGCAAAGGACCTCACCACGACTCGTGTTGTACCACAGTCGGGTGTCGTCACAATAAACGGTGGAGCAGATCCCCATCATCGGCCAGTCATTGACGCGGCCCGAAGGGAGCTTTGGCGACGAGGCCTGCCACAGGAACTTGCCAGTCTTTTCTTCAAAAGCAACCAGGCAACCGAGATCGATCTTCGAGGGATAGCGTTTCAGATAACCATTTGTGTTGTTGGTGCCGACAAACACTTTTCCGTTCGCGACGACGGGATTACCGTAGGTCTGAGACCCCAGCGGCATTGCCCACAGGACATTGTCGCCTGTGGAAAGATTCCACTCGTGCGGGATGTTTTCGCCGGGAGGCGTGTTGTTGCGGTGAGTCGACCCACCCCATTGCGGCCAGTCGTACTTGGCGACCTTCATTTTACCCAGAGAGTTCAGCAGTTCGTCGGTCGGATTGAACTTGTCAGCGGCCGAGGCGAGACCGGTCGCTATCAGAGCGATCGCGGCGGCGAGCGAGAAAGACTTCATGACGGGATTCCTTTGGGAAGCTCTGACTGATTTTGGCGAACCGTCTTTCAAACAGATCGCATTGAGTCTGATGCGGACAGCCGGTGCGGCATTTGCCGCGTTCCATTTTCGAAGGACCAGGTGATCGCGGCCCTCACCCGACGCGAGTGAGGGCCGATTCTCATCATCAATTACTGGGGAACAACCGAGACATTATCAACGAAGATTTCCGAATCCTTGGCATTGCCATACAGGCCGGGGCTGCCGGTCAAGTTAGCAGGAGAATCCGTCCATTCAATGGACCAGTCCTTGGGTTCGGGATCAGACTTCTTCCAGGCCTTACCGCGACAGACGGAAACCGGCTGTCCATCACGTTCTTCAACATTGACAATCAGCTTCAGCGTGTACCATTCCCCCGCCTGCCAGGCGAAGGGAACTTCGTGCGACTTCTGATCGTGCGGGAACCACGAATAGAGCTTCAACTGCTGAGCAGCACCGAGTTGAGCCAGTCGATAACGCTGATTGTTCACGCCGAAGTCGGGCAGCTTTGAATTCTTATCGGCATCGGCACCAACGTCGACCTGATTCGCCATGAAGTCTGCCTGAACCGAGTAACCCTTGGAACCCGGATGCCCCAGCCATCCCTGACTCTTTGTTCCGCGTGGAATCGTCGTGATCTTGCACATCACGCCATTTCCCGTCACCTTGCGAGTCCCCTTTTCGACAACCAGTTGTGTCGGGATCTTTTCGTTGCCGGTCCAGTCCCACTTGGCAATCACGCCATCCGCCTGCAATCGCTTCAGCGAAGGATCGAGTTTCTCTTTCCCCTGATCCTGAGTCGTGATCGCTTCGATCAGCCCCAGGTAACGCTTCAGACCCGTAAACAACTGGGCCGGGGTCGAATCATCAAACGTCGTCTTGGGAGCAGGAACGTTGGTGAACTGGGTTGTCAGGTAAATGTACAACTTGGCTGCCAGCGGATCATCTTTCTTCAGGGCGGTGAAGTAATCGAGATCGATGGCAATATGACGGTATCGCATCCCGACCCCGGTAACCGGGACCTGTCCATCATTGAAATCGAACGACCACGGCGTTGCTTTGGTGACTTCCGGGATGATGCGGATACGGGCCTGAGCTTTCAGTTCGCCAACTTCGGCAGTGACGATCACCGGGGCGTGTACGTTCCCACCCGGGCCGACATACTTGCCAGACTCGTCGATCTTACCTGGCCCCTGGATCGAAAACTTGACATCAGCCGGTTTGGCAACCGACACGAATTGCCCGTTCGCATTGTAGAGCAGAACCGAGAAATCCTGCTTGTTTTCTGGCTTCAGCAGCGATTCCACGGGGACGACCAGTGCCTGAACCGGCTTCATGTCGTTTTCACGAGGTGTTTCTGCTGCCATGGCTGGGATCGGGTCCGCCGAAGGCTTGGTATCTTTCAAGCCGATGCAGTACATCATCGTTTCACAGGTGATGTAGACGCGTCCGTGAGAAATGATCGGTGAAGCGTTGACGTCACCATTTTCCAGACGAAGCGAGTGAACTTTTTTCACCCCTTTTGCTTCATCGGGAGCGAAGATGAACCAGCGACCGTTTCCGTCGATGACATAGATCTTGCCATCCCCATAAACCGGGCTGCCGCGTCCCATGGTTCCGATCTTGGTCTTTCCGATGAGTGCACCGGTCTTCAGATCGTTGACGAAGAAGATCCCGCCGTCGTCAACCGAATAAACTCGGTCACCAATTACCAGCGGACCCGTCTTGCCGATGAACTGTTCCTTGGCTCGCCAGATTTCACCCGACTTCGTGATGTTGCCAGTCTTCGTCACGTCGAGAGAGAACAAGGCCCCCATCGCGGTGTCATCCAGGTTTTCTTCACTATGACCACACAGGATCGTGTTGCCGACAAACGTGATCGGGGCATTGATGCCGCGTGGCGAAACATCGTAGTTCCAGAGTTGCTTACCGGTGCGAGGCTGGAATCCATAGACACTGCCGTCGCCGCTGCCGACAACCAGTTGTGTTTGCCCGTTGATAACAGCAATCGCGGGGGCGCTGTAGGTCGTGTCTTCGGGCAGCGGGCGAGTGCTCTGGAACCAGACGGTCTGACCATTCCGCTTGTCGAATGCAATGATGCGGTAGGCAGGGCGAGCCATTTCGCCCCAGCCGATGACAACACCGCTGATGATGACCAGGTTTTCGTGCACGATCGGGAAGTTGGTGCGGCCCCCATAGGTGCTCAGCAGACCATATTCTTCGCTCATTGAATGCGACCAGATCGTCTTGCCAGTTTCGCCATCCAGGCATTGGAAGAATCCGCAGACCCCCAGCGCGAAAATATGACCAGTCGAAGGGTCACCAACGACGCTGGACCAGCCAACGCGTGTATCTGGAACATCGGACAGGAAGACGTTGAAGCGATTTTCCCACTTCTTTTCACCGGTGGCCGCATCGACACAGATCACCTTTTCGGCTTCTGTGGTTGTCGCGGGGTTGTGTCGAACCAGCGAGTACAGCTTGCCATTCATGACGATCGGGGTGGAACGCGACCCGAGTTCTGCACTCTTCCAGATCAGATTTTCGCCGTCGGGTGACCACGTATCAGGCAGGCCCTTTTCGCGCGAGATCCCGTTCATCTCGGGGCCACGCCAGTAAGGCCAGTCCAGCGGATCGGCCGACTGGGCAAACACGTTGCAGGTCATCAGGGCAAGCAGGCAGAAAGATGCCAACCGAATCATCATGTTGAATCCTCTCGTCCGGGATCGAATTGCGTCAGGCGGGCTGTCTGGGCGGGTTCTGGAGTGCTTCATCTTCGTCGAGTCTGCAGTAACCCGCAGTGACGAAGCGACGTGAGATGATAAATCACCACGCCTTTGGACATCCTTGGCCACACTGAATTTCCGAAATCTGACGAAGCACCAGCAACAAAACGATACCCAAACCCCGTCAGGTGGGCAAGCAGCGGAGTCTGCGTGCAAGGCAATTGCTTCAATTGCGTCGGCGAGATGAATTCTTCGGCCGGTACCGTAATTCGTGTCAATCAACCGTTTTCGACCCCATCAGAAATTGATCTGCAAGATTCGTGTTGCTGCAAAGCGAACATGGGTTTCCTCCCACAGGACCTGCTCGAATAATGGACACGTAGAGAAAATCGTCTCGGCACAGGCTTCGCAGCATGGTAAAGTCGGTAGATGCGCAGCGCTGCACTTGAGGTACGTCCTGATCGATCGAACTCTTGCGGGCAGGGATGCAAATGTCCATTTCCACAGCACGCACGCTTCCGCCGGAACTTCGCGACATCCAGTTACGCACAGAAGAACTGGGACGCGGTTACGGTCTGAATTTTTTCGAGACCATCTTCGAGGTCCTCGACCTGGAAGAACTCTGCATGTTCGCCGCCTATGGCGGGTTTCCGGTTCGTTATCCCCACTGGAGATTCGGGGCCGAATACGACGAACTGATCAAAACTCACATGTACGGTCTGCAGCGAATCTACGAAATGGTGATCAACAATGATCCCTGCTACGCCTACCTGCTGAACACGAACGAGATGGTTGACCAGAAGCTGGTGATCGCTCACGTATACGGCCATTGCGACTTCTTCAAGAACAATGCCTGGTTTGGCCAGACGAACCGGAAGATGCTCGACCAGATGGCGAACCATGCCACGAGAATCAGCCGATATATCGACCGGTTCGGTTTCGAGAAGGTGGAAGAATTCATTGATGCCTGCCTGTCGCTGGAAGACCTGATCGATACGCATTCGATGCACGTCAAGCGGGCTCCCGATGTCGAACCCATCCCGCATGCGGCGCTGTTGCGCGAAGATGATTACGAATACCTGAACGGAGCCAACCGATTTCCGTCCAAAGGGTACATGGATTCGTTCATTAATCCACCCGAAATCCTGGAACAAGAAGCTCGTGATAAGCGACAGAAGGACGACGAAAAAGAAAAGAAGCGATCGTTCCCCGACGAACCTCAGCGAGATGTCCTGCTGTTCCTGCTGGAACACGCCCCCTTGCGCGACTGGCAACATGACATCCTGGCGATCATTCGAGATGAAGCCTATTACTTCGCTCCACAGGGCCAGACCAAGATCATGAACGAAGGCTGGGCCAGTTACTGGCACACATTCCTGATGACTCGCCACGGCCTGACCGACGCCGAAGTGATCGACTACGCCGATCATCACAGCGGAACCGTGATGATGACGCCTCAGCGGATCAATCCCTACAAAATCGGGATCGAGTTGTTTCGTGATATTGAAGAACGCTGGAACCGTGGTCAGTTCGGAGGTGAATGGGAAGAATGCGACAACTGGCAGGCCCGTCAGCACTGGGACAAGCAACTGGGTCTGGGTCGCAAGAAGATTTTCGAAGTGCGTCAGAGTCACAACGACGTAACATTCATCGACACGTTTCTGACTCCCGAATTCTGTGCCAGGCACAAGATGTTTTCGTTTGCGTACAACGAGAGTACGGAAAATTACGAAATCGCCACGCGAGAATTTGAAAAGGTCAAGCAGCAACTGTTGAACAGCCTGACGAATCACGGCCGACCGTTTATTTATGTTGTTGACGCCAACTACCGCAATCGCGGTGAACTTTATTTGCAGCACAGGTTCCAGGGGATCGAACTGAAACAGGACTACGCTCGCGATTCGCTGCTGAATCTGCATAAGCTGTGGGCGCGGCCGGTCCACATCGAAACGGTCGTCGATGATCGTCCGTCGATTATTTCATATGACGGTTCCACGCACAGCATCCGGGAAAAATGAACGATGGGAGAATCCGCTGAGTCCCACCGGGACTCAATTCCTATGCACCCTCGCCGGACTCGTCCCCGGCTGGCTCTTGTCTGCGCATTGGCAGGATGCATCGGCTGGTGCGTCACCTTCATGCTGATGGGGGACGCCAACGACGGTGAGCGTCTGGCTGGGTTTTTCAACGCTTTTTTTAATGTTGTGTTCATCGGTGTGATCGGAGGAGTCAGCACAATTCTTTCGTCAGCGGGTCTGTTGCTGACCCGCCAACACCCGGGGATTCGTCGTCCCGTCCTTGAAGTGACAGCGCGATGGTTGTCATGGGTTGGCCTGGCGATGGGAATTCTGATCTCGCTGATTTACTTTCCAGGATCATTGCTGCAGTTACACTAGTTCGTTGTCATGGCGAAGAATCCGGGTCGGACCAGCAGCCGCTGGGCGACAGTCGGCAGCCATAACCGAACGCCAGCGCGTTCCGTTTGATGATCGAATCCAGAAAACAAGATATGACCACGCACGCCTTAAAACGTGGGACATCACTAAACGAGAAATGGATTATCAATGTCGTTGAGCCTCGATCTGTCCGCTGCTCTGTCACCTCTCGTCGGCCAGACGTTTGTGCCTGCCCGTACAGTGGCAGTCGCCGATGGCAGCGGAGTGACATTGTCGGTCGACGTTCTCAGTGTCGAGTCGCTGGGAGTGTCGTGTGAAGAATTGCGTCTTGACATTCCTGCACTCGGAAGCGCCACCCTGGACGTGCTGAAAAAGTGGGGTGACGGCCTTTGTAAGCGAGTCACGTACCTGCTGGAGAACCTGGGCCCACTGGAATACGACGCCCAATCAGGAGAAGTTCTGATCCGTTCGACCCCTCCGGATCAAAACGCTGCGGGAACGACCAAGTACTATGAGGTGTTGCTGTCGTCGCACGGTCAGGGCCGGTTTTCACTTCGCCGATTCCGAAACGACGCCGCCAACCCGGGCCGCGTCGCCGCCCCGATCCAAGTAACGCACGAGCAACTGGCAAAGCTGGTCAACGATCTGACCGCAACGATCCCGGCCAAGCCGTAACGGAGGGGCTACCACAGAGGGTAACCGTTCACACCCCGAAACGGTAAATTGGTCTTTTCGCGATTCGTCAAATGAGCGACATAATCATCATGTCGCAAACAGGCCCAATTCAGCTTGAGATTCCTCCCGAGATTGAGCGGGAAATGACGCCGGCGGTGC
>CAIWEX010000120.1 GCA_903911795.1 uncultured Schlesneria sp. | reverse complement strand
TTTGCCATCGCATTGGCATAGTTCCAGCCGAATCCGCCATGGGTCGAGACGAAGTCTGTCTCGAACGGAATTCCTGTCGAGGAGAGTTTGCTCGACAGAGTGATGACTCCTTCGAAGCTGTAGACGTCGGCGGGGTCACACAACAAGAACTGGTGTTTGGGCCAATTGAGTGGATGGATGTGCAGAATCGCAGTCGCCTGCCGTGCCGCTTCGCGATCGCTGAAAATTTCATCCAATGTCGTGCCGTGGCCGTACCACGATTCGAAATCGACCTTGGGCGCGATCGCTGCCACCACCGAAAACTGACGGGCATGGCGGTATGACAACTGCAACGCCCCCTGACCACCCATTTCGACTCCGGTCAGACCGATCTTTTCCACGTCCAGATTCCAGCGGGTCTTGCAAAAATCCGGGATCTGCTGGAACAGGAAATCCACTGGACTGATCGTCGGATCAAATGGGGGATAGACGCGATCGGTCCACCAGCACCCTGGCCCGAGCGGACAGAGGCATGCCAGTTCATGACTGTTTAACAGGTCCGAGAAAATACGATTATCGCGCAGGGTGACCCCGTCATAGCCATGCAGAAACACCACAACAGCGCGCGGGGGAGTTGCCGAATCAGGTTCGAACAGCTCCACAGACTTCCCGGACATCAGACCCGTCGACCAAGCCACAAGATATTCCTTACATCGAGGCAATTGGACGTATTGCCTGCTGTGCGTTAAGGTAAACTCTCACTCGTGTAGATGCCATCATTGTTGGCGAATATCCGTCACGAATCTCTGTCAACGCGTTCCCGGTACGATCCAAATCTCATGTATACCCTGATCACAGCAGAGCAGATTGCACTGCGAATCAAAGAGTTGGGTGCCACAATCTCTGAGACATACCAGGGGCGGCCACTCACCGTCGTCGGGGTTTTGAGCGGCAGCGTGATTTTTGTCGCCGACCTGATGCGATCCATCGGCATTCCGCACCGGTTGGGATTTGTGACAGCGTCCAGCTATCGGGGGGCAACCACCACGGGCGGCGAAGTGACCGTCGGAACCGGACTTTTACCCGATATCACCAATCGAGACGTGCTGCTGGTGGACGACATTTTCGATACAGGACGCACGATTTCACGACTGCTCAAAGAACTCGATCACGCTCGGCCGGCCTCCCTGCGAACGGCAGTGCTGCTCTGGAAGGATGGCTGTAGCCAGGTTGATCTGGTTCCTGATTACCATGGGTTTTGCATTCCCAATCAGTTTGTTGTCGGATATGGCCTCGATTACGACGACGACTACCGGCATCTGCCGATGATCGGGGTTCTGGAACCGCAAGACCTGAAATGAGTGATTCGCCCCTGCATCCCGTTTTAGTACCAGATGAGATCCTGCTGCGTGATTGCAAGGTCCGGCACGAGCGGCGGCGGGGCCCAGGGGGGCAGCATCGGAACAAGACCGAATCGGCCGTTGTACTGCATCATACACCGACAGGAATCGAAGGACAGGCCGCCGAGCGCCGCAGCCAGTTCGACAATCTGCGAGTTGCCATTAAAAGGCTGCGTCTGAATCTGGCACTCGAAGTTCGATCGGCTGGATTGGCGGCCGTTGCTCCGACCGAATTGTGGCGATCACGGTGTCATGGAGAAAGAATCGCCTGCAACACCGATCACGACGATTTTGCACCGCTACTGGCCGAAGCACTGGACGTCATCGCAGATCGCCAGTGGAACCTTCCGAGTGCCGCAACCCAATTAGGGATCACGACTTCACAACTGGTCAAATTCCTGAAGCAGGAACATCGAGCATTGCTGCTCGTCAATCAACATCGGGAGCAACTGGGGTTGAGACCGATGGAATAGGCATTCACGATGCCGTCAGCAAGACCTCGCCTGTCAGCTATTCTTCCCGGGTGGGCCGGCTTGCTTCACGCCGGGGGCCGAAGGTCCAAGAAACTTCAAGCCGACATTTGAGATAGAAACTGACTGTCACATTATGGCTCGTTAATCGGATCAGATGTGCCAATTCGCCGCGACGCTTGCCTGTCGTCCTCTCGGTCGATGAAGTGCGTCGAGTCCTGAACGGGGTAAACACAGATGGTTCTTGCCGCCAGATCATCGAAATCGTGTATGGTTCCGAACAACTTCGGTCGATGTCGAATCATTGTCCGCGAAGGGTCGGTTGGCAGTTTTCCCTGAGCGGGAGGGCGAGGCGGCGAGGCTCCCGCCGAGCCGTGATCTGGTAGTGATGTCCGCCTCCAAACCCGGTTCGGCTGGAGCCTCACCCTCCCGAAGAGCTCCGACTGTTGGATCAGGTAGCGGCGAAGCTGCGCGTGGCTCATTATTCCATTCAGATCGAATCAGCGTACGTTGACTGGAAGCTGAATTCTGATCGTCAGAAATGGCTAATACGATTGCGAAACTGCGGGAGCGCCTTATCCGCGACTGGTCATAACTGACGGAACCCGATGCTGGCGCGTTCCGGATGGCTTCCGAGAGATAACGCCGCGCGAGACCTACTTTGCTTTCACGATCGGATTCGTCAGCGTTCCGATTCCGGTGATTTCAATGCTGACCGAATCACCATCTTCCAGCGTGAAGTTATCCGGTGGCACGACACCGGTTCCGGTCAACAGGAACGCACCAGTCACCAGTTCGTTTTCCTTGATCAGCCAGCCGATCAGTTCTTCGAATCCACGTTTCATCTGATCGAGGTCCGTTTCTCCGGTAAAGACCGTTGCTCCGCCTCGATCGATCTTCAGGCGGATCTTTGTGGCTGGACGGTCGACGGGACCTTCTGGAATCCAGACGAATGGTCCCAGGCCACAGCACTGGTTATAGACTTTGGCCTGAGGCAAATAGAGCGGGTTTTCCCCTTCGATATCACGGGCGGACATGTCGTTTCCGACTGTAAATCCGACCAGTTTTCCAGCGGGGGAGACGAC
>CAIWEX010000119.1 GCA_903911795.1 uncultured Schlesneria sp. | reverse complement strand
GTTCAGCTTGACTCGCGCGGCGAGCAACGAAAGGATCAGTAATCACAAATACTGGCGAACCAGACAATCCACCAAGTGATCGACATTCAATCAAAAAGGGGGTCTCAACCGTCTTTTCTGGTACGTGGGCATTTACCGATTCGTCTGGCATCGCCGCAATATTTCCAACGCGGACGATCGGGCAATTCCTTTCTGTCCCAAAGTGCTTTCTGAATAGCCCTACCATGAATAGTTCATCACCAATTCCAATCTGGTATCGGTCGATGATTTCATCTGTTGCGAATGCCGAAATCGGTATCACTTTATGCTGTGGTGCCCATTCCGGTGGCAAGGCAAATGCCATGACATCGACATGCGGATTTGATGGATGACTTATCCACTCACTCATGTCTGTGCTCAAATACTCGTACCCAGTCTCCGTATTGAATCTGACCAGCATGTGGCTATGGTTCTGTTTCTGGCAATCGGTAATGCAGTGCTTTGCCGTCACCAAATAGCGAACATGGTACTCCTTGTTTACGGAAAACGGGACGGACACGACAAACGCCGTACCCGCGAGTGTTGGCTCCACTCCTGGAATTGTTTGGATCGCAAGGAATACGACCGAATCCCGAAACGAATCTTGAATGTACATGTCGATCGGCTCCGCCGAAGATAATGGGGCATGCCGCAGGCTCATGAAATCGGTGGTTCAAGTAAGCTTGGCGAAAATCCATCCAACGCGGTAAGATCATACGGCGTATCTGAGCTACGAACAAATAACACCCATTCATCGGCGGGGGCGTATCGCGTGGATCTTAAAGGGGCATGTGTTTCCGGCACCAGTTGTACCACGCGAAGTACAACCCCAGCATCGCATCATGATTGCGGGTAGTGACCGGCAACTTTGGATATGGGCTATTGACCATCAATCGTCTTACCAAAAGCAGCAAGCCATTCTGGGCATTTCCATTTAGGGTTGAACCCATCAGCTCTCAGTTCATTCATTTTCCCTTCAATGGAAATCGCTTTGTTGACCAGAAATTCTTGCGGACGCGAAATGTGAACGTCATCGCCGAAGATCGGGGTCTCCCAGTTGAGGGGGGTGTGAAGGATTCCATAGTAAACCTCGCGCGACCTCTCCATGTGCAGAGTTAGGTCGCGATTGTTCAGCAGTGCTTCTTTCCTCAGCCACGCTGCAAGCCATCGCAAATGACTCTTGACATGCGAAAGAGTTGCTGGCTTGTTGTCGATCTCAGACTGGAGTGTTTCCACGTTCTCAATCAAGCGATTCCCGGCCGCTCCGCCCCTTTTAAGCAGTTCCACAAGCAACCCAAGCGGGTAGAGCAGAGACCCGAATACGAGTGCCACAATAGCAGGCTCGCTTTCAATGAATGCCCACACTTTAACCGCCAGTACCGCTGTGGAACCGACAGACGCCACGGTTCCCAGGACAGTGAGATAGAACCCGAATCGAAACGCGGGGTTAAGGATTGAGATCTGCGCCTCATCGCGCCAAAACTTCCGCTCCGTCGACATTATCCAAGCTCCATTTTCACACGATATCGATGTGCCAACAAGACGGGTTTTCGCGATCCGCCAGAATCAATCGACGTCTGATTTGTTCGTCAGATTCTTGACTTTCGATTTCGTGCTGCCTTTAGCCATCGATGCGAGCAGTGCGGGTACTCCGCCAACGTAGTTGGCGTCTTGGAAATTCTTGGCCACTTCGTTCATCGCAGCCGCCTCAACCCCCAAAACACCTGCAATCGCCTCCAGTTCAATCCGCTTGGCTCGTGCCTCGCTTTCCGACTGAGCAGGCTTGAGCGACGCCGTCCACACCTTCGTAATGGCGTCTTGAATCTTGGCATCCAGTGTTACGTCCTGGATTTCAACTCGATTCAGGTCTAAGCCATATTCCTGAACCTTTGGGGTAAGATCGCGACGCAGTCGTTCTGAAATATGATCGGGGGTAACGCCTTCCTGATTTGGCACGGCGCCGTCTGGCTCAACCGCAGAATTGATGTGGCTGCTCGCAGTGGCAGAAACCAAGGCGGCGTAATTCGCCTGAGCGATGAGCTTGCGTAGACTACTTTCCGCCAGGGCTTGAATCCACGCTTCCGCCGTGTCCCTGCGGTCGTAATTCTCCCTAGCCTGATGTAGGTGTCCCGCCTTTTCTGTCACGACATGAACACCGCTGGTGATCAAAAAATAGTATTTTTCGACATCCACAACATGCCACCAGATCCCGGCTCGGACGTGAACTTCGACGAGTTCGCGCGTCAGAAAATGATCGTCCTCGAAGTATGTAAGCTGGACGCCAAGTGGAACACGAGTAGCGATTTCTTCGCCGAGCATCGGAAGGAAGAAGCGAATTCCTCCGCCTTCGCCGTGAACAATCTCCTTGATTTTCTTATTCCGAAGGAGAATGAAGCCTTCATTCGGTTCCCAAAGAATCAATTTGATTAGATTGAAGAATACCGATTGCTCTTTCTTCTTGCCTGCGATTGCCCGAGCCTTGCAGAGAAAGAAATGAATCGCCAGAAACAGCGCAGCCACGACCAAG
>CAIWEX010000118.1 GCA_903911795.1 uncultured Schlesneria sp. | reverse complement strand
GGGGATTGCAGCCTTACAGATGCTGAACTTGCTGGAAGGGTTCGACATCAAGTCGATGGGCTCCAAGAGTGCCGAGTTTGTTCACCTGTTTGTCGAAGCCAAGAAACTGGCATTTGCCGATCGCGCGAAATTTTATGCCGATCCGGCTCACGAGCGACTTCCCACCGCCGAACTCATTTCCAAAGCGTATGCAGACCGTCAGCGGCCTCGCATCAATCCAGCGAAAGCGGCCGTCAAAGTTCAAGCGGGCGATCCGAAACTGGAACATGGCGATACAGTCTATCTGACAGTCGTCGATCAGGATCGAAACTGTTGCTCGATGATTCAAAGCCTGTACTTCGGATTCGGATCGCAAGTCGTCCCGGGCAAGGTCGGGTTTGCCATGCAAAATCGCGGGTGCCTGTTTGCTCTGGATGAGACTCATTTGAATCGACTGGAACCGCACAAACGTCCGTTCCACACCATCATTCCTGCCATGGTGACGAAAGACGGACGCCCCTGGTTCAGCTTCGGCGTGATGGGGGGCGACATGCAGCCTCAAGGGCATGTCGAAGTCCTGGTCAACATGATCGACTTTGGCATGAATCCGCAGATGGCAGGTGACGCAAGCCGGATTCGCCATGGAGGCTCAACAACACCGACCGGAATCCCCGAAGAAGCCGATGGCGGAACCGTCTATCTGGAAAGCGGTTTCCCGGCAGAAACCGTCAAAAAGCTGATGGAAATGGGACACAAGGTCGGAAAGTCGACAGGCTCCTTCGGCGGCTATCAGGGAATCCTGATTGATCACGAGCATGGCACATTGCACGGCGCAACCGACCCCAGAAAAGACGGCGCGGTGGTTGGATATTGAGAGGGGACCACTGTCGCAATCAATTCCCCGCGAGTAACTTGGCGACTTTTTTCCAACCCAGCGTTTTGGCGATCTGCTTTGGTGTGACGCCATCTGTTGTCTCGGCGTTTGGATCGGCTCCAAGCTTCAGCAAGATCGAGACGGCAGTCTCCGCCCCAGCGACCGTCATCGAGTGCAGAAGAGTCCAGCCTCGCTCGTCCCCTTCGGTCGCGCCGTTGGGGTTTTCCTTGAGATGCCGTCTAAGGGAATCTCTCATGTTGAGTGCCATCGGATGCTCGCACGAGTCAGGGTCGACCGGTTCCTCTTTTGGAGTCGTCCCGAAGAGTCGGCCAAAAAATCCCGGCTTGGGGGGAGCCTTTCCGGACCATTCGGGCGGAACGACGTGGATGACGTTTGGATCGCCAAAATCCAATCCCCAGGCGTTGTCATGCGCCTTGCGTTCGCCTCGCCCCATCTTCCTGCGCAGGTAGTTCACGGTATAGGCCCCATAGACCCGGTCATTCACGGAATACATCCAGTCGGAGATTCCATCGATGGGCACTTCAACCTCATCCCCCGCCTGAACACTCTTCAGCCAATGCGGCGAGTTGATCAGCACTCCCTTGACGCGCTTTCCATCGAAGCTGACTTCGTTCACCCACATCTGTTCGACTTCCGGCCCGTCTTCATTCGAACGTCGTTTGCCCGAGGGCGGATCACAAAAGGGAATCTTCACGCAGGCCAAGCCCAATGCCGGGATGATTCGACGATTTTCCCATTCGAGTTCCCGCAGGAAGAATCGAAAGGTCGAATGAGCCCGCTCAATTTCTCTTTGAAGCTCTGCGTCGTTGTCGGGATCAGGTGAAAAATAGATC
This sequence comes from uncultured Schlesneria sp., assembly GCA_903911795.1. GTDB lineage: Bacteria > Planctomycetota > Planctomycetia > Planctomycetales > Planctomycetaceae > Schlesneria. The sequence continues at coordinate 8,169 of CAIWEX010000118.1, read as the reverse complement.
TGCGCCATGTGGAGACTCCGAGGGAATTCTCGAAACGGGACTTTTGACGAGCCTGATCAACCGTCTTCGCTGTTGAATCAACAGAGCAAAATCTTAATCGCAATCTTTATTATCATTCCAGCAGCAGACCAAAAAAGCGGCACGGAGGTCATGTCGATTCTCGATCACATGCAGGTCGTTGTCGCACATCATCCGAAGTGTCATGTTTGAAGCTTCACGGTGGTGCCAGCTTACGTTTCTCTTTGCCTCCTGTTTCGCCTGATTCCGTAGCATGCGTTCGTCAATCACAAAGACGAATCAACGACTCTCTTGAAATGGGACTTCAGTGAACCTTCAACGAAATGGACTCTCCTGTTGACACCGCAATGTCGTCACAATTTCCTTCATTTCTCTCTCTAGGGTTGTCCAGTTGACCTGAGTAAAAAAGTCAGTAGACTCACCACGACGATTCATGGGGGCGAATTTGGCGAATTGGGTGGCAATGGCCAGCCAGCGAGCCAGCCAAGCCCTGTCGACAGTCACACAATTCGGCTGTAACTGTTGACTTGAAAAGCACTTGGAGAGGTGGCAGAGCGGCCGATTGCACCGGTCTTGAAAACCGGCATGGATGCAAGTCCATCCAGGGTTCGAATCCCTGCCTCTCCGTTTGACTGACTGCCCATGAGCCATAACCTATTGGCTCATGGGCTTTTGCATTTCTGAGTCTTCCTCAGAATTCCCGATTTGTGGCGCTGTTTGTGGCGTTTTGTGGCGGGGGAATTCTCTGAGGAAGATTTAAATGGCGAAGCAGCGTCGAGACGAAACCACGTCCAACGCATCGAAACTAAAAGCGACACGCGGCGCGGATCAGTTTCGAGTAGGGAATGTCCGGGGCTATCTGCGCGGCAGTGTGTGGTATCTCTACTACCACGAGCAGGGGCAGCGGAGGCGGCCGCGTGTTGGGCCGGACAAAGCTGTGGCCAAACAGATGGCGGCACAGATCAACGGGCAACTGGGCGTTGGAGCACCGAGTTCGCTTTCGTTTGAGCCGATCTCATTGGTTGAACTCCGTGAGAGATGGTTGACACGGCACGAACACGTTTTGAGATCTTCGGTCCAGACGATTCGACGATACCGGACGGCCACGGAGCATCTGATGCGATTCGTCAATGATGTCCGCCCGATTAAGGTCGTCGCGAACTTCCATGCTAATCATGCGGAAGACTTCGTACGTTACCTGCGATCAATTCGCGTGGCACCAAACGGTCATCCAAATTCCGCAAAACGCCCGCTGCTGGATAAGGGAATTCAGTACATTCTGGAAACTTGTCGAACACTGTTCGCGTTTGCCATGAAGCGGCGCCATTTGTCACCGTACGCCGAGAACCCTTTCACTGCACTGGAACTGGGGCGGCTGCCGATTGAGCATGTCCGAAAGATTGTACTACCAACATCGGAACAACAAGTGGCCTTGCTCAAAGCGTGCGACGAGTGGCAGTTTCCAATCTTCCTGACGTTAATGCTAACCGGGGTTCGTCCCGGGGAATTGGGCCACTTGCTGCTTCCAGAAGACCTCGATTTCGAACAGAATCTGCTCTTCGTTCGAAACCGCATCAATCTCGGCTGGCAGGTGAAGACTCGCAATGAGCGAACAATCCCGCTGATTCCACGTCTTGCTGACGTACTGAAATTAGTTGTTCGCGACAGAACTCATGGTCCCGCCTTTCTTCGGCGTCAGTTCTGCCCAAAACGGCTTCCGTCGTGGTCCGGCATCTCGGCGGCCGAAAAGGAACTTTCAACTCGCTTTCAGCAGTTTGAAGTGAGCCAACAAGCTCCATGTCCCAGAAGCATGAAAGCCAACCTGGCCGCTCGCCTCTGGAACGAATGGGGCATGGTAGACACAGATCGAATCCGGACCGATTTCATACGGCTGACGAAACAAATCGGTGCACCGGAAATCACCGCACCGAAGACACTGCGACACTTGTTTGCCACGACGCTTCAAGATGCAAACGTCGATCCAATGATACGAAACGAATTGATGGGTCACTCAACGTCAGACACGTGTCGCAACGGCCTGGGAATGACCGGGGCCTACACTCACACACGGTTAATTACAAAAAGAGGCCAGTTGGAAGCCGCGTTTTCGCAAAATCCAATTCTGGGCATTGCCGCTGAGTGGACTTCACGCGGGAAACGGTAAGTCTTCATGGATATTCGAGGACCACTACGTTCAGGATCTAGTGCCTTAACAGGCGCGCGGGTTCAATTTCTGTCCTGGGCATCGACCGGCGAAAGGACTCAGAGCCATGGCACTGTGAATTGCCCGTTTTCACCTAACAGGCTCCCCCCTTTTGTGTGCGGACCGACCTGGAGACGCTTGGGGCGTTGTCTGAGGACGTCCCGCCAGATCCCGAGCCGATTTGGTCGCTACTGTCAGTCGAGGCCGGACACGGTCTCGGATAGGAAAGAAGGCCGAACATTTTATTATTCCGTTTCGATCCTGCTCGGCTGAGCGTTGAGTCTGTAGGATGGTGCGGAGTTTAGAATGACGCACGATTAGGAAGCGAAACGACGGCAGCGATGTGAATTGGAGAAGTGGCTGAGCGGACTGGAATTGGAATCGAGACGGCCCGCTTTTATGAGTGTCAGTGACTCTTGATCAAACCGGAACGCCAGCCGTTGGGCTGTCGCCAGTTTGACGAAGCGTCGATTGCCCGGCCGACATTCATTATTCGGACAACGGGGACAGGGTTTCACTCTGACTGAGCTTAAGGATTTACTCGCCTTGTGGTTCGATTCTGTGAAGACCTGCTGCGACGTTCGCCACAGGGCCAAGCAGAAGATCAGCGACATCGAAGGGCGCGTCCAGCTTCTACAAGCCATGAGGCGTTCGCTTTAAAACTTGTAGAACAAAATCAGAAACGGGGAGTGCTCGATGAATGCCCGTAGCTGTACGGACTCATGTTGCCGACGACTTGATGCATCAGTAACAACAACTGAGGATTGTCATGCACCGACTTTGGATCGCCTTTGTCCTCGTCATGTTGATTTCTTTCATGGTCCTTGGCTGGATCGGTACCCGCATCAATGCGGAGAAGCCTCCCATCCCGAAGCAAGTCGTGACGACCGAAGGAACTGTGCTGATAGACATTGGCCAGATCGAGTCCGGGCAGAATGTCTGGCAGTCGATGGGCGGGATGGAACTGGGGTCCATCTGGGGGCATGGAAGCTACGTCGCTCCTGACTGGTCTGCGGACTGGCTCCACCGGGAAGCGACTTTCATTCTCGGTAAATGGTCAAATGCCGACTTCAGTACGGACTACGCCGAACTAAACGGAGAGCAGCAAGCTCAGCTCCAAGGTCGACTGTCAACACTCATGCGGACCAACACTTATGACCCCGCTACAAAGACGATCACACTCGCACCGATCAGGGCGGAAGCCTTTCAGGCGAATTTCGAGCACTACACCGATGTCTTCGCCAACGGCAAAACAGAATACGCTATTCCGAAAGGGGCGGTGACCGACAATCAGCGGCTTCGTAATCTATCCGCCTTCTTTTTTTGGGCTTCGTGGGCAGCGAGCACCAATCGCCCCGACGATACAAGCTCCTACACAAACAACTGGCCTTACGAGCCACTGGTCGGTAATCGTCCCACCGGGGAAACAGTTGTCTGGACTGGCGTCAGCATTATCATGTTGCTGTCAGGCATATCAGCGATGGTTTGGTGGTACGCTGCACGCAAGTCCGAAGAAGAACTACCAGTAATCCCAGAGACCGACCCGCTCGGTCACTGGATCGCCACACCATCCCAGAAAGCAACTGTCAAGTACTTCTGGACGGTTTCTGCTCTGATCCTGGTCCAGATGCTACTCGGTGTCGTGACTGCCCACTATGGTGTTGAAGGAGACGGATTCTACGGGTTCCCGCTTTCGGAATGGCTGCCTTACAGCGTGACTCGGACATGGCACGTGCAGATGGGCTTGTTCTGGATTGCCACCGCCTGGCTTGCGGCAGGATTGTTCATTGGGCCTCTAGTCAGTGAGCACGAACCCAAGGGCCAGCGTCTCGGCGTGAATATTCTTTTTGCGACACTGCTGCTCGTCGTCGTTGGTTCATTGGCTGGCGAATGGTTGAGTATCCACAACAAGATGTCGGATACCGTGTCGTTCTATCTTGGTCACCAGGGGTACGAGTACGTCGATTTAGGTCGGGTATGGCAAATTGCCCTATTCTCAGGACTCCTGTTCTGGCTGTGCTTGATGATCCGTGTCTTGCTGCCGGCGCTACGAAAGCCCAGCGAATCGAAGCCGCTTGTGACCTTGCTCGCTGTGGCCAGCGCCGCCATTGCGCTCTTCTACGGTGCTGGATTGACATGGGGACAACACACGCATCTCTCATTGGTCGAGTACTGGCGATGGTGGGTCGTTCATCTGTGGGTCGAAGGGTTCTTCGAGGTCTTCGCCACGACAGTCATCGCCTTTTTCTTCATGCGACTTCACCTGATTCGCCCCGGCATCGCTGCTTCGGCAGCGTTGTTGTCGGCCACCATTTTCCTGTCGGGCGGAATCATCGGCACTTGCCACCATCTCTACTTCTCAGGTACGCCAACCTTGGCCTTAGCCTGGGGGGCAGTCTTCAGTGCCTTGGAAGTTGTTCCGCTTGTACTGGTGGGCTTCGATGCAATGGACGACCTGCGGCGAACTCGAACGACAACGTGGGTCCAGCGGTACAAGTGGCCGATCTACTTTTTCGTGTCAGTTGCTTTCTGGAACATGATCGGGGCGGGGCTGTTTGGGTTTATGATCAACCCACCCATCGCCCTGTACTACATGCAAGGATTGAATACGACGCCTCTCCACGGACATGCCGCCTTGTTCGGCGTGTACGGGATGCTGGGTATCGGCCTGATGCTGGTTTGCCTTAGAGCATTGATTCCTGGCATGGAGTGGAAGGATGGACTCTTGAGGTTCGCCTTCTGGGGTATGAACGGTGGTTTGATGATGATGTGTCTTCTGAGTTTGCTCCCAGTTGGACTATTACAGACATGGGCTTCCGTTGAACACGGTTACTGGTATGCCCGGAGTCCTGAGTTCATGCAGACGCCGATCCTGCAAGCATTTCGGTGGATGCGTGTGCCGGGTGACACAGTATTTTTTCTTGGAGCCGTGGCGTTAGTGCTTTTCGTTGCCGGTCTGAAGACCGGACACTCTTTCAGGAAGCAAGTCTAATTATCGATCCCACAAGGCAAATCCGGCGGGGTCGTTCAATTGCCACTGGGACCTGTACTCGGCAGTGCCAAGGCAATGACTCTCGTGAAAACAGCCGATCTGGAGGAAATTCGATTGCTTCTTCTCGCAGGTAAAGAGGATCCGATCCACACAGTTCCAGGCGAGATCACCGGGCAATCTCTGGAAGGGCGTGTGGCCTTAACTGCCGAGCCGAAGGCAACACACAAGAGGATATTGGGGGGCGTTGTTTTACCTTGCCTCAGGCGAACCGCACTTCCAGAAGACACTCGTATGCTCTTCGCTGGTGGCGCTTACCTGGACGGACTGGGGATCACGAGTCAACTTTTTCCGGGGGAGAATGCACCAAACGGAAATAACATTCTTCTCGTCAACTCGCTAAATGCCTCCGCTGATGGGTTCCCCTCGGCGTATCCCCAACGCCGCCCCATCAGCAGAAGCATGTTCAAAACATAGTTCGAGTAATGTCGGAAGTTGCTAAAAAAATCATAAATGCGAATTCGCGCCGAACACAGCAGCTTTTCGCGTTTCAACGAGCAAGAAGCCTCATACCGCAACCCATGATCGTTCTCCAGCAAGACTCGCGGATAAAATATCGAGGATGTGTTCCCGTTAGAGATTTGGGTATCGCAAGTTCTGCTGACCGGGAAAAGGAATGCGATGGGGTAAGTTACTCGGCAATGGCGTCATGCAGAATCGATTGCGCAGTGGCTTCATCATCAGCCACACCCAGCAATTCCGTCAGTCTCGAAATCTGAATTGCTAATGCGACGGTTGGCTGAGGCTTAAGCACGACAAACCTCCCTCCCTGCCGCTTCACCATTTTCGAAAGGGAAATCAGCATTCCGATACCCAGAGATGTGATTACGGAAACGTCTGACATATCAATGATTGCGCTCTGTGTATTTCCGGCCATCAGCGCAGTCAGCTTAGTCTCGATGTGACCAACGCTCATGGTGTCGAGATTGCCTGAGAGTGCCACCCGAATCAATCTGGGCGTTTTCGTTACCACGGTAAGCTGCATAGAATATCTCTCGCGAAATCGGTGAGTGAATTCCAGAACGATGTTGTTAAGGCATTGACAATATTAGCTGCCAGTCGCCCTCTGCCTCCAACAGCAGCATCATGTTAGCGCGAGTATTGCCCGGAAGTTACTGAAAACCCCTCATTTGCGAACTCACGCTTCTGCTTGCGTCTTTTCGCCTTTTTTCGGGCGAAGCAATTTTTAAACCGCCTGTGCTCCAACGTGTTTTAGGGGCATCGTTAAGATCAAGACCTTCCCGCCCGAGGTCTGCGTCTCACATCGCTGCGGCGTAGAAATTCCTGTTTATTCGAGCTTCGCAAAACGGGCGCGAAATCAAGTTCTCGTCGGCTGAAAACGAATCAAACCAAGAACCTCCGAGACTGCTGAATTCCGTTAATCAACAAGATCCTTCCCCAAACTTGGATTTACCATTAGGGCCGCAAGTCATGCCACGTCCAATCGAAGACAGCTCTAATCGCGATGTCACGGGTGCGCAGTTCGGCAAGACAACCCAGGATCATAACAGCAATCTGGGTGATCAATCGACCTCGGGCAATGCGAGGTCATCAAATTCAGATCTGGCTGGCGTATGGAATGGCGCTGACGATGACCTGGAACTGGTTCATCTTTCCAGCCGATACGAGATCAAGGGAACACCCGGTCGAGGCGGCCTTGTTCCCGCACTGGAAGCGTACGTGACGCTGACGTCGACGGATGATAACACTCGAATCCCGGCAGAGGAAATACGGTCGAAAGGCTCAAAACAGGTGGTTCAGGTTGTTAACGAACTGCCTCAGCAATACGAATCGTACGAGTACACGTCATCATCTAAGATTCCGTGGTATGCGATTGCTGTTGCCTGCTGCGTGGTGGCTGCAGTCGCGGCGAGTTTCAATAAGCCGAAAGGAGCAACTCCACAACAGGTCGGCGTTGCGGTCAATCCGCCCTCGGCGCCGGTTACAGTGGCGAAGGCTGATTTCCTATACGGGCAACGCTATTACGACGGCGAAGGAGTCGAGCAGAACTTTGCTGAAGCTGTCGTCTGGTTTCGCAAAGCTGCTGAGCAAGGAGATAAAACGGCGCAGAATAATCTTGGCGTTTGCTATTACGAAGGCAAAGGCGTGAAACAGGACTACACTGAGGCTGCCAAATGGATTCGCATGGCTGCTGATCAAGGAATTGCAGCGGCACAATCGAATCTTGGCGCCTGCTATTCCGATGGCAGAGGCGTAAAACAGGACGACGCTGAAGCTGTCAAATGGTTTCGTAAAGCTGCGGAGCAGGGAGATGTGGACGCGCAGTGCTTGCTTGGTATTTACTACAGTTATGGCAAAGGCGTGGAGCAGAATAACACTGAAGCTCTCAGGTGGTGTCGCAAGGCTGCTGAGCAAGGCTCTAAGCCAGCAATGGAAGCGTTGAAGGAGTTAGAGCGATAAACAGACATTTCGCAGACGCCCCACGCTGGTGATTTAGGTGAAACAATCGCCGCGCCTGCCCGCCTTCAAATCGCATTTTTCTCGGCTGCAATATGGCGAGTTCATGCTGGGATCGTTGGGGGCACCTGCTGGTTGTGCTCAGGAATTCCGCACAGGCCGAGGCTGTTCTGTTGCTCACAGCTCAGGATCCCGGTGGAATTCTCGTGAATGTGCTTCTGTCTTTCCCGGAATACACGCTTGCCGTATAGATCCGACTCATATCACGTCTGGTGATGAATCTCCCCGCAGACCATGATTCCCTGTAGCTGCGCCGATGTTGAGTGCACCACCTGTGCATTCAACATGGGATTTCCAGCGGGACGATTTGCTGCGATCTCACTCAGACCAATTCTACCCGTCAGCTCTATCATGCTTCACATCATTCTTGTGACATACCGCAGAATCGCGGACATGCTGCAACCGCGCTCTGGAACGGGCG
>CAIWEX010000117.1 GCA_903911795.1 uncultured Schlesneria sp. | reverse complement strand
CTGCCAACGTGTAGCGCATGATTCTTCCCGAGCCATCCGTCAGGCAGTTCTGTGATATGAATCACCTGAAGTACTGGCTGCGAAGAATTGGCATCCTCAGCCGCCAGGCGATCCATGATGGCACCGGTTTCATCCCGTGAACGATCATCCAGAGCGAGAATCTCAAACCGGGGATAGTCTGCAGCGAGCAGTGAACGCAGCCCCGCTTCGATCTTGTGCCCTTCATCGCGGGCCGGGACAACAACTGACAGAAATGGCCATTCGACGGGATCTGGGACACGATCACTGTGTCGCTTCAGCGTTCGACCGATGAACCAGAGTGATGGCAAACCTGCCGCAACGATCCAGATGGCTGTCAGGAACCAACCTAAGAACATCACCATGGAATTTGTGACCCGATTTGACGATCTCTGGAAATGCGAGCGGCACGGTCAAAATGACCGTGCCACTCGGAGAAAACTCACTCGAAATCCTATCCGAGATTTTACTGGAAAATCTTGGAGAAATCGGCTGTCACTGATCCAATGAACTTCAGCACACATTCGCTGACATCGATTGAACCTTCGACCTTGTTGCCGACTTTTTTCACTTCACCGCTGAAGACGGCATCGCAGCCAGCTGTGGCGTCCACGGCCAGTTTTCGAATCTTCTGCAGATCCTTTTCCAGCTGTTCCAGACGTTTTTGTTCGTCCTTGCTCAGCGTCGTATCGATCTTCTGAGGTTCGGGTTTGGCAATCTCAATCAGATCAACAAGCTTGCCAGCATGGGCCGAGAAGTACGCAACCCGAGGATCAACCGTTTCCGGAGCCGCCGAAGCGGTCTGTTTGATCGCTGCTTCCAGTTCAGCCAGAGCATTCACTCCCGCTGCACCCCAGACTGCATTCTTGGATGTCGCGACGTAGAGCATCGTCTCGCCGGGGAAAACCTTTTGGAATGCTTCCTGTCGATGTTTTGGAATTGCTACTGAATGGACGCTGACGTCCTCGCCGATCTTCTGGATATCGAGCTTCACGTCGCGACCGACAGTGATCTGCGGCAGCAGTTTGACGAGTTCATCAGCCTTCTTGCCATTTGCAGATCGCACGCCGCAAATCAACGTATGCTTCCCATCGCCAGCCGAGCGGACGTCGAGAAACAGATCGGCCACGCCCAATTCCAAGCCTTCGTTCAGCATATCGACCAGCAGTCCGGCAGCTTGCTTGGCAGCTTTTTTCTGGGCGGGTTCTTTGATCGTCGGCCGCTTGTCGATTCTCGCTTCCACGACAGGCCGAACCGTGCTGTAGAGTTCCTTCAGGTGAGCCACGCGGAGTGCATCGACTGCGAAATTCAATTTGCCCGAAATGACACTGGTCTTGCTCAATTCGACGTTGGCGAAATAACTGGGCTTCGCCGCAAGGATTTCTGTACTCTTGGCCAGATCGGTACCAGGAATTGCCGAAATGCTGAATTCAGCCCGGCCACGGCCTGGGTCCTTGTCTGCAATGGTGGTTGTCCAACCCAAAGTCAATTCTTCGGTTTCGACAACAAATCGCTCCCCTTCGTCCAGGTTCTGAACGAGGGCCAGTTTGCGCATGGCAAAATCGTTCTTGTCTTCGTTCCGCTTGAATGCCAGGCCCGCTTCGAGCTGCTTTCTCAGTTCAAGAAAGTTCTTGCGACGCGTTGCCAGATCAGCGGGTGCAACACCGTTTTTCATGGATCCGATGACATCGTAACCTTTGTCGATCAGCGGCTGCACACCTTTGTCTTTGTCGGTAATCGGGTGTGGCATGTTTGCTGGAACGGCAGCTTGCGTCATAGCGATCGAAGCGTATCCGTTGACATAGCGCATGAACATCGGGTTCTTGGCTGCTGCCCCCTTGCCGCCGGCTTGAGTCACGGAATAGAGATCGGGACCGAGGGACTTCACGTTGAATCCAAACCCGGTAATGTTAGGGATAAAGCCCCCTTTTTTATCGAGTTTGGAGATCGGGAAGTGCATCTCATAGCCGATGTCCTTGCCGACAATCACATCGACGCGAATCGGCTTGGTGGGATCGAGTCCTTCAGCAAAGCTGTCGAGCAGCGGTTCGAGAGTCTCTTTCCACTGTTTCTTGAGAGCGGTACTGGGGCTCAGTTCCACCAGGTACTTCAGATCCGCTTTCAGGGGATCAACTCCAGTTTGCACGACTTGAAACCGGGCTTCAGGTTGCGCTACTGCGGATCGCACCATCAATAACGTGGCTGTCAGAGCCAAGAGTAGAAAATTCCGCACGGACACTGGGTCACTCCTTTCGTTCGCGTCAATCAGCAGGCCATCATAGCAAGCAAGTGGGGGATGATAACGACGAACGGCAACTTGGGGAAGACGGGAACGATTCGGAGGCTTTCGAAGATTGGCGGCTCGCGCCAACTGTGTTTTTCTGCCATTCACGTGCCGCGAAATTCTGTAAGGCATTTCTGATAAATAGGTTGTGGAAAATTCAATCGCTAGAAATCGATTTCCAATAATTTCCCCTCAATGGTTCCCCAGAGCGTTGCCCGCTACGGTCATTTTCCGGGAAAATGTGGCAACAGACTGAGGAGACCGTTATCTCCCTGGCTCGAGACCGTCCAACAAAAAGCGAACTTACGGGCAAACCATGAAGCGAAATCACTGGATACTGGCGACTCTGATACTTGCGGGCTGCGCTGAACAACCCAAGACATTGGACACGCGAGTTGCCAAAGCTCCAGCACTCGAATCCGAAACGGCCAAGTCGGCCCCAAAATCTCCAGCAGAAAAATCAGAGCTGCGTGACACGACAGTTGGTGGATTCACGTTTAAAGTTCCCGGTGACTGGGACGAAAAGCCACCGAAGAGTGAATTCCTGCTGGGTGAATTTACGATTCCAGGGGAAGCAGGCCCCGCCCGGCTGACGCTGTCCTCAGCACGTGGCGGAATCGAAGCAAATCTGGATCGATGGCGTGGACAGATCCAGACTGGCCCGAAGGATACTCCCGCAAGCCAGACCGAGATTCAATTCGATGGTCGCGATGCCACGCTGATCGAACTGACAGGTACATATTCCGACATGTTTGGCGGAGGGGCACCCAACAAGAATTCCAAATTGCTGGGAGTTGCCGCCGCATTGGGTGAAGCGGACTTCTTTGTGAAGATGACCGGACCAGCAGAAACTGTCACAGCCCGACGTGACGAATTCCTGAAGT
>CAIWEX010000116.1 GCA_903911795.1 uncultured Schlesneria sp. | reverse complement strand
CACGGTCTTGGAGTCTGCGATAAAGGCCATGTCTTCAATGGATCTTAAGAATGAGCGAAATTTCATGGAGACCGCGAAGAGTTTGGTTGTGAAATGGACTGGAAACCAAATTCAGCACACAAACGGTGCGCCCCCCGGCGATGGGATCATTGAGACTGTGAACGCGGAATTGGCTCCCCAGTCACCAAGCCTTACGGAACACGCAGCTCCAAAGCCTGACGAATCTGAGGCGCAAGTTCTTCGGCGAGCTTTTCATGGCCGAAATCCGAGAAATGCCACATGTCCGTAAACGTCGTGGGGCGTTCACCTTCAAAAAGTTTTGAACAGTCCACGAAGAAGACTCGCTGGTTGTCAGCCAGGCGAGCCAAACCGGTCCGCATCGCGGAATAACTGTCGACCAGGGCCTGCTGGGATTCATGGGGCGCGAGTGAGGCCCACAGAAGCTGGCGTTCGACCGTCGAGAGAGGCTGGCGTTCGAACAGAGCAGGCTGAAGCGCCAACAGCACAGAGGCATCATGCTCGCTGGCAATCGTGATAACGGCCTGCATAATTCGGAGATAGGCGTCGACTCGCTCCTTGTAGTCATGCGCGTGGTACAACTTCGTCCAGTCTGAGCCATCTTTTGTAGCGACCGGCTGGCCAAACAGAGTATCCGCCCGCGCGCCATTCGTCAGATCATTCAGGCCATTGACGAAAACGATCAAATCTGGCTTCAGGCCCGATTGAAGCATATGCTCGAGTGCCGCTGCGTCCTGTGCCGCTTTCCAGGCGCCCGCGGCGAAAACCGTTACCGCCGCGGGTTTTCCATCGGCGGCAAGCATTGACGCCAGCCGTCCGAAGTAGGTCTTTTCCGTGGTGGACGCGTACGTCCCCATCGCGACACTGCCGCCGAGGAACAGAATTGTGAACCTTGCAGGTCCGGCCGAATTGAGACGCTGCACACCCGCCTGATCAATCTCGAGGATTCCGGGGATCGCATTGGGGGGCTCGCACCAGCCAGTCGCTGGGTGTCGCGGCTTCGGAAAAAGACGTTCGCCGCGAAATCCGCCGTCACGCGGGCCCATCACCGGGATTGGGAGACGACGTTCGGAATACGTCCTCTCCCAGGCATCGCGGCTGAGTGCACTTCCTCGTTTGGGGAAGAAGTACCACCAGCACGCAAATACCAGGAGGGCAAGGACGAGCGAAGGAATCGCGCAAAAGGCGATCCTCTTTCGCTTTGAGATCAATTCGACTTCAGATCAAAGTCATGAGTATTGGCACCGGCCTTAACAGTGACTTTCAGTGTGGTCGAGGTGTTGTATTTTTCGGGGATCACCGTAGCAGCGACCATTTTGACAGCCCCATTGGCGTCGTGTTCCTGCTTGGCTGAAACCGTGATTTTGACGGTATTTTCGCCCAGCACCACGCCGGCGGTGGGGCCAAACGTTGCCGTATATTTGCCGGTTGCATCGGTTGTGCCAATTGACGTGAGGTTCTTTTCCGATGTAAAGGTGACGGTCGCGTCAGCTACTGGATTCCCATCCAAGGTCACCTTTCCAGTGACAGCCCCCAGCTTCTGGGCTCCCTTTTCTTTCTCACCGCCACAACCAACAAGTGACAGGCAAGCACCCAACATCAGGGCTACGGAGAAAAATCGATTCAAACTGACAAATCCGGCTCGCATCAGAGGCTCCTCAAAGTCATATCCAAGATGGCCAAAAACTGTTCTCAAATCTCGTCATTGAGAAACACGGGAAATCATAAACAATCTTCATAATACAGATAAAGTTCCGCCCGGATGTTGTCAAGGAACTTCCCGGCGACGGCACAACCGACAAGAAACAGACGTAATGTCGTGCGACTTTCTGCAACTCTTTTTTGAGGCACGCGATCCATTTCGAACTATTGACAACGATGTGCCGCTCAGCATGGCCGAAACACCATACCGGTTAAGCAGATTCCGAGAATTTGGCGCGAATAAGTCTTTAAATTCGAGTAAAATCAGGTATGCTGCAATGTCGATGTAGTTACATCCGATTTTTTCTTTGTGTATGCATCTACGGCTGTTGCCGTTATTCATTTTTTTTTCACTGGAGGTTCACATGAAAACTCGGAATGGAAAGGACAAAGGTCGCCCGCTTGGCTTTACGCTGATCGAGCTACTGGTGGTGATCGCGATCATCGCCGTTTTGATTGCCCTGCTGCTGCCAGCAGTCCAGCAGGCACGTGAGGCCGCTCGCCGGTCACAATGCAAGAACAATTTGAAGCAACTCGGCTTGGCAGTTCACAACTACCACGACGTGTTTGGCCAGTTGCCACTCGGCTGGTATCAGGGTGCATGTTCCCAGGGGAGCGGTCACTTCACCGCTATGGCTCGCTTGCTGCCCTATCTGGATCAGGCCCCGACCGCAAATGCAGTTGGAGTCGGAAACGCTTGTTGGGACACGTACGCCTCAGGCTCGGTCGGCGGACTGGCCATGCAGAAAGGGATGTCCGTTTTCGTATGTCCCTCCGACACAATGGGTCCGGTCAGTCTGGACGAAAAGCCCAGCTGTGGGATGAACGTTCCAACATCCACGTCGAACTACGTCCTGAACAACGGCAGCGGTTCGTTTAACGTTTCGCCCGGCCCAGCTCAGAACGCCTCCGGCAACGCTGGCGGATCGACGAACAACGGCCTGTTCTTCAAAGAGCGTGGCATCGGATTCAACTACGTTACGGATGGTCTCAGCAATACGATCGTCTTCGGGGAACGAAGCCGAACGATTCAAACTGGGGTTGGCCTGTTGACCTGTAAGGCGAGCAATGTCTGGGCTCACCGTGATAACGACGGCGATGACACCATGCAGTGGGGGATTTACATCACCCACGGTTCCGCAAAGTTCGGTATCAACAACGCCGGCAACAACGGTGGTCGCGCTCTGTGTGGTGGCGGTTATGCCAGCAACCACGTCGGCGGCGCTCACTTCCTGATGGGGGACGGCGCTGTCCGATTCATCACCCAGAACATTCAGGCCGACTATGACGGCACGGCTGTCAACACGGTCTTCGAAGCTCTGAGCGGTGCCAATGACGGCGTGACGGTTGGCGACTTCTAAGTCATTTGTTAAATTTTGAGTTCCAAATCGCCGCCCGGCGTCCCAACTGGAGTTCCGGGCGGTTTCTTTTTCTTTTAGGAGCAGTTGATGTCAAAGCCTGGTAAGAGAAGCGGTCGTCCATTCGGTTTTACTTTGATCGAACTTCTGGTCGTGATTGCAATTATCGCCGTCCTGATTGCCCTGCTGCTGCCAGCAGTCCAGCAGGCACGTGAAGCCGCACGTCGCTCGCAATGCAAGAACAATTTGAAGCAACTTGGGTTGGCAGTTCACAACTACCACGATGTCTTTAACCAGTTGCCACTCGGCTGGTACCAAGGTGGATGCAACCAGGGGAGCGGCCACTTCACCGCCATGGCTCGCTTGCTCCCCTACCTCGATCAGGCTCCGACAGCGAACGCTGTTGGTGTCGGATCGGCTTGCTGGGACACCTACGCCGCAGGTTCGGTGGGCGGGCTCGCCATGCAGAAGGGGATGTCCGTGTTCGTCTGTCCGTCTGACACGATGGGCTCCGTCAGCCTGGACGAAAAGCCCAACTGCGGGATGAACGTTCCGACGTCCACGTCGAACTACGTGTTGAACAACGGCAGCGGATCATTCGCCGTTTACCCTGGAACCCCGTCAAACTCTTCGGGTGGTACCAACAACGGTCTCTTCTTCAAAGAACGAGGGATCGGGTTTAACTTCGTCACCGACGGTTTGAGCAACACGATTGTTTTCGGTGAACGCGGCCGAACCATTCAGACTGGCGTTGGCCTGCTGACCTGCAAGGCGAGCAACGTCTGGGCTCACCGAGACAACGATGCGGACGACTCTCTGCAGTGGGGGATTTACATCACCCACGGTACCGCAAAGTTCGGTATCAACAATGCCGGTAACACCGGTGGTCGCGCTCTGTGTGGCGGTGGGTATTCCAGCAACCACGTCGGTGGTGCTCACTTCCTGATGGGTGACGGCGCCGTCCGCTTCATTACTCAGAACATTCAGGCTGACTACGACGGAACTGCTGTCAACACAGTCTTCGAAGCCCTGAGCGGCGGAAATGACGGTGTGACGGTTGGCGACTTCTAAGCCTGTCGCTCGAAAAGTTGAATTTCTAACCGCCCGGTGTTCCATTGGAACACCGGGCGGTTTTCATTCATCCACTCAAAATTCACGGACTGTTGGTTGACTTTCAATATCAATACGTTTTGAATGCCGCCCCGCACATTTTTAGCGCAAAACCGTCGGCTGGGCCGCCATGCAGTCTTCCAAAACGATACACTACACGCAGCGGCGCATATTCGAAGTGCTCGCAACGCTTCTTGTTGCTGCAACATGTGCCAAAGCCGACGATTCGCGTGATTTGCTCGACAGAGAAGCGTATCGCAAGCCGGCTGCACTGCTCCAGGGGATCGGTCAAACGACGTTTCCCGTCACATGTCGCCGTGACGAGACACAACGTTACATCAATCAGGGCGTCGCGCTCCTGCACGGATTCGATCTCCGCGACGCAGATCTGGCATTTCATCACGCGGCTCGTCTTGAACCCGACTGCGCGATGGCCTGGTGGGGATTGGCTGCGGCCAACCTGTCGAACACCGATCTCACAGCGCGTTACATCGACCAGTCCGTCCGTAATCTTGGTGCAGTCTCTGCTCGCGAGCGACTCTGGATCGAGAGCCTGCGTGACTACGTCATCGGAAGTGGAGACGAAAAGAGTCGCCGAGTGGCTTACCTGCAGGGACTGGATCGGCTCGCAATCAGTTTTCCAGAAGACTCGGAAGCAATTGCCTTCCTGATTCGTCAATCTCTCGAAAATCGCGCGACTGGAGCGTCAACACCCCTGCGTACAGGGATTGATGCACTGATCTCGCAAGTGCAACGGACGCAGCCTGATCACCCGGTATCGACATATCGAATCTGGTTATGGGAACAGGAGGCCCCTGAACGAGCTCTCAGTGCTGCCGAGTTCATCCGCACTACGTTGAAAGGTGCCCCGCGTGCTTTAACGATGGCTGGCCGATTGTATTCCCGACTGGGGAAACAGACGGAGGCTATTGAGTGCTTTCAAAAGTCCGCAGCGGCGTCATTCGAGCGAGTCCATGGCGATTGGTCCAGCCTGGCTGAAGCTGACGGCGCACTTGAGAATCTTGAGAATCTGTCTCGCCATCTCAAAGATGTTGGTCGCTTTCACGATGCGATGACAATTGCGATCCAACTCGTTGGAATGCCCGTCGTTTCAATCCCGGT
>CAIWEX010000115.1 GCA_903911795.1 uncultured Schlesneria sp. | reverse complement strand
CGCGTCCTTAACATAGAATTTGGGCAGAATGAGGGGGGGGGGCACAACGATGAAGGCAGTGAAGCAATGAGTAAAAGAACTTTGCGGTGAGTACATGCGAAGGTTTCACACATTCCGTACCGCCTTGGCCTTGGTGAAAAATGCCTTGGGTGCGATTTCGGATCTACGGGCAAGACGATTCGCAGTTCAAAGGCATTACGAACCTGTCTTCATCGTTCTGCCCCCCATCATTCTGCCCATCTGTCTTCTATCGATTTACGCGAAGCGATGACGGCGATTTTGGTGATCACCGTGTGCAGTCGAGTCGCACGATCCGTCCCGACGTGAATCCAAGTACGATCCAGTCGCCCAGTGGTGACATCAGGACGCGAGTCAGATCTTCCGGCATCGTCAGATTCCAGACGAGATCGCCCGAGTCGCTCAGTCCGAACAGATTCTGTTCGAGCGTCGCTGCGACAAGAGTCTTTTTCGAATAGCCACAGGAAACCTGCGAAACGGTCCCTTCTGTCAGGAAGGCACCGCGCGATCTGCCGTCGTCGCCGTCGTACGACTGAATTCCGTGTGCGAAACCCGCCAGGAATAGATTTCGACCGTCACCTGAAGCAGCCAGATCACCGACGTTGGACCACAGTTTTTCGGCCCAGATCTGTTCGCCGGACAGGGAATAGCGTCCGACAAGTCCATGCTCGGCGGCGGCAATGATTTGAGTTTCAGTCGTCAGCAGTTGCAGATAGCGCAACGGCCGAACTGTTTCGAACCGGCTGACTTTGCGATTTGATGTCGTAAAGAGGGCCGTCACTCCATCCGCCATTGAGACCGCTACGTGAGTCCCGTGGGCGTCGGTAGCGACGGCGAGGACATCATCAGGAACTTCGCGGTTCCAACTGAATTGCAGTTTGCGATCAAACCAGACAACCGTTCGGTCATCGATCGCGGCCGCTCCTCCAACTCCATTGTCAGCCCAGGCGAGTCGCTGAATGGCATGTCGAGTCCTGATCAGCGAGATCATCCGGCCTCGGCGGTCAATCAGGTAGAGACCACCTGATGCGTCTGCGGCGAGGATTTCGCCCGTCTCACGAGCCATCCTTAAATCTGTCAGCGGTGCATCGACCGTAAATGACCAACGGAGCGTCGGTGAGACGCCCCGTCCGGAGTAAAGCCATTCCTCGGAACCGCCACTCATCTTTTGGCCATTTGCTTCCTGAGAACATCCAAGCCCGCTTCCACATCCCGATCATTGTCGAGTGGATCGCCCCGGCGTCCTCGATAGGAGGTCCGAGTTGATTCCCCTGCGGCAACTTCGATATCTGGTTTGATACCAACCTTGCCGTAGGTTCGTCCACTGGGTGAGTAGAACTTGGCGGTCGTCAGTCGGAAACCGGATTCAGCATGGCCTGGCAGAATACTCTGGACTGACCACTTCCCGTAAGTCTTGCGACCGACAATTGTCCCGCGATGATGATCATGAATCGCTCCAGCCACGATTTCGCTGGCACTGGCACTGTCACCGTCGGTCAGCAACACGATCGGAACATTCCAGGTCCCTGGCGACTGAGCCGAGTAGGTTGAGTTCTGATCCGGGGTTCGTCCCTGGGTCGAAACCAGCACTCCATCGTCGATGAACCGATCCAGGACTTCCACAGCGGCAGTGAGCAGCCCTCCGGGATTGCCTCGCACGTCCCAGATCAAGGCTCGCATTCCTTCTCGCTTCAATTTCAGCAGAGCGGCGTCCAGTTCTTCGGTCGTGTTCTTCTGGAACCCGGTCATCTTGATGTACGCGATGCCGTTGGCACTGTCGATGATCTTGGCGACAGGAATACTCTTCACTTTGACAGCACGTCGGGTCAAGTTGGCCTGGCGTTCTTCGGCGTTGGCCGGACTGGCCAGCGTCAATTGAAGTCGTGTACCAGCCTGACCTTGCAGCAGCGAGGCCGCTTCTTCCGTCGACATCTTGCGACAATCGACGTTGTTGATCTTCACAATCAGATCACCGGCAAGAGCTCCCCCTTCTTCGGCGGGGCTGTCAGGCAGAACATTGACCAGCAGCAATCCCTTGCCGGTTTCGGCTTTCATTTCGATGCCGATCCCGACGAATTCGCCATCGATGTTGTTGTAGAGATCACCCAGTTTGCCCGGAGTCATGTAGCTGCTGTAATCATCCAGTGAGTTGCACCCACCGAAAACAAACTCCATCACCACGGCACCTGCGGACAGACCGACTTCGTACTGCGTCAGATCACAGAGTTCGACGACGGTGCGGCGAGCGTGATCCTGGCTGCTGATCGGCTTATTCCAAAAGGAATTTCGCAGAGTCCGGCGGAGCGCAGAAACCCGATTGGCATCGGCGGCGGGCAGATTGCGTTTCAGGAACTTGTCATTGGCCAGGGCGAAATAGAGGCTTTCGGTTCCGTGAGCAATGAAAGAAGTTGGTGTAACGGGGTCAACGTAATATTTGCGAACTTTCTCGAGCACATCATCCAGATAGGTCATCGCTTCGGGGCGGGACACTTGGAGCATTGTGTTCAGGAAGGAGCGATCCGAGTAGCGTCGTTCGATCGAGAAATGAATCTTCGACTGACGCAGGCCCTGCTTCAAATTGTCGTTCTCGGGCCACTTTTTCAATGACTTTTCATAAAAGTCGATTGATTCCCCCCAGTGGTGATCGGCCCGCAGCCGATTTCCTTCTGTGATGGCTTCCGCTTCGGTGGCCGGTTCGACCGATCCTGCGGGTTTGGATTCCTTCGCCAGAAGGACGGGTGAGCCAGAGAGCCCAACGGCCGAAGCCGCTATCCAAACAACGAGCGCCCACTCAACGAGTGTTGAAAAAGACATACAGGTTCCCCCGGATTTGTTGAGACCACACATGTACGCCGATCCCGTTCACTCCCCCTCGAAGTGAACGTTGGCGGACATTGCGGCCCTCAAATCCCTGTGGCACATCGGCATCAGGTGTTGCCTGACGACGACAGCCGCGTTGTCAAAATTGAATATAGGCCGGGTTCTGGCGGTGGTCAAACTGCAACATTTTTGTTGCAGCACATCCTGAAGGAATTGCAGGACAATCTTCGCGCACCCGTTCGGATTACCCCGATTACGGGGATTCCGCAGGATATGGGCGAGTTTGACGGCTAACGGGGTTGGGCTGGTGGCCTGACTGGCACTGAACAAACGACGCAACCGCTTTCCGAAAAATCAGTTACAGAATTTTCGGGCAGCTCGGTGGAATGTGATGCACGAGAATTTTCGTTATGTAAAAAGATCAATTCAATCCCGGCTCTTCTATTTTCATGGCTGACAAGCAGATCAGTCGTGCATATCGAAAAAGTGTGGCTGGCTGTTGTGTCCCCAAGATTGACATTATTCGGCCAATCGCTGGAACGCGTGGCGTCAAATGACTCCTTTGCAATTCGAACGCTCACCAATATTCCTTGGTTCGATTGTCAATGTTTTGCATTCGCACAATTCGCCTTGATGCGAGATCTCACTTCGTCCGCACCAGGAAGCGTTCCGTATTTGACGATCACGTCATCGAGATCCTTTTCAATTGCCACGAGTTCGTCTGGCGTCGCAACTTCCATGGCCGCGTCGAATGTGGCCATTGCAGCGTCAACGTCGCCGCTCACAAGGAACGCGACACCAAGGTTGCCGAGTATGTTTGCACTTTTATCAGCAAGTGATGCTGCTTCTCGCAAATCAACGATTGCCTCGTCACGTTGATCTGCCATAAGAGAATTCCAACCGCGACGATTGAGCGAATCGGCCTTCAGATTTTTGGGGGCATTCACCATCTTGATCACTGCGCTATAGTCGGCAAGTTCTCGATCAACCTCGCCCAACTCTCCAAAGGTCACCCCGCGAAAAAACAGGGCTTCCGCACTTTGCTTTTCGGTTCCGCCAACAAGTTCAACCACTGCTGTAAAGTCTTCAATTGCACGGTCGAGGGCGATCCGCTTTAAAAAAGCCAAACCTCGAGCCAGTTGTGCGTCAGCCAAATACAATTTCGGGACATTCACCAACCCGATTACTGATGTAAAGTCGGCGATTTCTCGATCAACATCGTTTAGTTGGCCAAACACCACACCACGATTAAAAAGAGCTCTGGCGACGTGATCCGCGGGAAGACCAGGCATTTCAAGCACGGCGGTATAGTCGGCGATTTCATTTTCGATCTGGCCTTGCTTTCCAAATAATACACCACGATTCAAAAGTGCTTGTGCTCGCCAATTGGACGAGGCCCTCGCGCTGTTGACGATACGATTAACACAATCGATTGCCGCGGATATTCGTTTCACAGCCAGTTCAGAGTCGGAGGAACACTCCTGCCACCGTTTTAGAACGTCCGCCCAGCGCGCCAATACGGAAAACTCAAAGGAGGTATCATCTTCCGCTAAAGCGCGACAGATACGGTCAAACAATTGAAAGTCGTCGTTTTCAGCAATTGAATCGAGTTGAATTTGATTGATAGCAAGAAATAACATTGACGACTGTTGGGTAACGGACGCGGACCGAAGAAGGTCGCGAAGAGACGCTTTAATTGCACTAGAAAATGGCTCTTGTTCTGCAAGTGCCTTCAACAGCATCGGATCGAAATCCACCCGATCACCAGCGCGGTCCAGAATTTGATCAAGCAACTTCTGATAGCGTCGCGTGAGATCATCTTCGGAGTAATCACGGACAAAAATGGTCTCCATTAATGCCATCTGCGGGTGATACGTTAACTCAACAGCGGGTTTTCCCAAGGCTTTGGTAAGTCGTGCGAGCCTTACTGTTTTCAGTAACAACTCGCCGGTTGGTACCGGGCTGGCAACAAACAATGAGGGTTTACTCAGCTCGGGTGAGAACTCTGAAGGCGACGTCAACAATCCGACTTCAATCAAGAAGTGGCGTGTATCCTCGATATTCTGGTCGTTCAGGCCGCAGAGAATCACCAACTGATCCGACAGCGGTCCAATACAGAGTCCCCCAACTTCCGTACTACCCGTACGACTATCAATGAGTACATAGTCGTAAAGTGCAGTACGCTCTTCTTCCCGAACAGGCCCGTAGTAATCAGGGATGTCGACAGCGAATCGCCGACTTGTGAACCACGCGTTCAGCAAACTACCAACGCGCAGCAAAGTCTCTCGGTTCATATTCGTCACGCCGACGGATGGCAAACGATCATAGAACTCGCGATCAACTTCAACCGGGAGCACGTCGAGTCTCCCCAGTTCACAATGCTTGTGGGGAAGGTTTGCCAACTTTTCAGGCAAGACACTGACAACGTAGTCACTCAACGGAGGCAATGAACTGGGATCGAGCGGCGAATCCTCGGTGACCTGAACTGCCGTGCTTTTGGCCCATTGCAGCAGGTCTAGCATGTCGTGCCGTGGAAAATGCGGAATTTCCTTTCCACGGTTCATGAAGCCGCTCAAACCTGGTGCTTCCAGATCCATATCCACGACCAGAACATTGCGTCCCTTGGCAACCAGGCCGTAGGCGATGTTCAAGAGGGCCATCGTACGACCGACACCACCCTTAAAACTGTAAAACGTGAAGATCTGGGGTTGTTCAATCATTTCGCACCAATCTGGGGCTTGTCGCCTGTGCGATCCCCTTCACCTTTGATGCAATCGATTCCGTTGGTCGTGGCTGCAATTCATTCTGGAATACAGGTTGGGCTCCCCAAACATCCCGCAGCTTTTTCAGTTCTTCGACAAAGGCCTCCCAACTGACCTTGGGAAATTCGGGACGAATGAAGCGATCGAAGGTACGAGGTACGTTGTCAACCTCTTGCGTCGCTGCGTAGCGTAAGTAGGCTTTCCAACGCAAGAGACGATCGCAGGCAGCACAAAGGGCGAAATCGGCAATGCGTTTCAGATCTGCTCGATCACGTCCCAGGCCGATCATCGCATCGAATCTGTTTAACAATCCGGTTGACCAATCATTCAACATTGCTTCGATGGCGTCACCGGAAGCGACGGCAGCAAAGTACTTGGGATACGCCTCTCCAAGCGGTTGCCACATCAGATATTCACCATCAAGG
>CAIWEX010000114.1 GCA_903911795.1 uncultured Schlesneria sp. | reverse complement strand
GGTGATGGGAATTGTTATGCGATTTTCTTTCGGTCGACTTTTTCTCGGACGACTTCTTTTCGCGAGCACTGTCGCTCAGATCACTCAGTCGATCGCTTTCGGCACGCGCGACCGAATGCTCAAGACCGTTAGCTGTTCGATACCGCGCAGCGGTGACGCCGGGGTGTGCCGTGGCGCAGCCGGTTATCAAAACGATGAGTATTGACCAGTGGCCCAACCGGTTTCTCACCTGCGCGTCTCCGCTTACTTGCGAATGGTGACTTCCGAGCCCTTAACCAGGAAATCGTAGACTTCGATCACATCTTTCTCTCGCATTCGAATGCACCCGCGCGATGCTGCTTTGCCAATCGACTCAGGTTCAATCGTGCCATGAATTCCGTAGCTGTCGCCCAAGTCAATCCACCGTTCTCCCAATGGATTCAGCGGGCTGTCCGCCGAAATCACTTTCCCATCCGGACCTGTGTATTGAGGGTTTTCGACCTTGTTCAAAACCGTGAACTTGCCAATCGGAGAAGCCCCATCCTTGCCGATCCCGACTTCATACTTTTTGACGAAATAACCTTGCAGATGAATCGTCAGGGCAAATTCATTGAGGTCGACGACCGCTGCAAACGGCCCCTTCATGATCTTGATCTTCTGCCCCTGTTGAATCCGTCTCGGCTCCGTCCGATTCAACTTGGCGACATATTCCCACGACAAATTGTACTTGCTCGCAATGGAACTCAGCCGGTCATTTGGCTGGACGACATAGGGTTCAACGAAGTGTGGTTGCGGTTCGAAAAAGATCACACGCGACGTGTGGTGCAGTCGCTTCAGCAACTCCGGCCGCAACTCTTTATGGTTCCAGTAGAGCTTGGAGAGGGCTCGATGAGCCGCGAGGTAATCGTCGTTGGCAATCTTCGCATCGATCTCTTTCAATTCGTCGTCGATCGGCGTTGCCGTTCGATCCGGCGGCGTTACCGGGACCTCTTTGTCTGCAGTCTGATTTGCCGCGAGCTGAATTTCACGTGGTCGTTGCGTTCCCTTACTGGTTGACCGGGCGGGACTGGACGGACGATTGACAGGCTGTTCAACGCTCGCCACTCGCACTTCGTTCTTTGCTGACCGCTGATCGCTGACCGCTGATGCCTGTTCACCGACCGCTGATTGCTCACCCCGAGCCCATTCAGGTTCATCCGCTTCCCGATGCGCTACCGGAGCAACTCGCTCAGGACGATTGACGGGGCGTGAGGCAGGATCAGCAGTCAGCAACATCGGCTTGGCAGACTTCGGAATCAACGGAACATCTTCAGTGGGCTCTGGTTCCGTCTGCGCGACGATGTCCGGAATGTCTGATGGCACTGCTGGATCGGCGGGGACCGCAGGACTGGTTTCCTCCAGTGGCGTCATTTCGGAATCGAGGAGTGCGCCCTTGTTGGCTTCTCCCAATTCGACAGGAATCAACCCGGATTTCCATGCCAGGCCAAGGCTGACGCCTATGCCAAACACCATCACCGCCAGGATTGGAGTCTGCCGAAGCCACATGTCTGTCGTCCGTGACAAAAACACAAATCCGCATGCTGTACAACGTCCTGTGTACAGCCGTCTGAAGCGAGAACGCTTCACTCACCCCATCGTGTAGCAGAATCCGCCGAACCTGCCAATCCGAGATACTCGCGTTCGTACGAGGATTTGTCGATACTTCTCGCTGTCACGCTGAGGGGAATCAGTCCCGGTCTTCAGCGTGAATACATTTTTCAGGGCTTTGCGATGACGCTCCAGCCCTGGCCACCCGACCGCTCCATTTCGGAGATGACCTGCCACCATGGATGAGTCGACCTTTCAGACCGCGTTTCCGCGAGCCTTTGCTGTCATTGCACAGGGGATCGAGCGTGGACTGCATACTGGATGTCAGATCTACATTTCTGTTCAGGGAAGGCCGCTCGCCGATGACGGAGTCGGGATGTCGCGTTCGGGCATTCCCATGTCGAGCGACACGATTAATCTGTGGCTCTCGTCAGGAAAGCCGCTGACTGCTGTCGCAATTCTTCAAGCATGGGAACGTGGCGAGCTGCGGTTGGATGATCGTGTCACTCGCTTTCTACCGACCTTCGGCCAGAACGGAAAAGAGGCGGTCACGATCCGGCACCTGCTGACTCATACCGGTGGGTTCCGAAATGTCGAAACTGGCTGGCCTGAAACACCCTGGGACGAAATCGTCGAACGGATCAATGTGGCCCCGCTGGAAACGGGTTGGATCGTCGGTAAGACGGCCGGTTATCACACCGCG
This sequence comes from uncultured Schlesneria sp., assembly GCA_903911795.1. Lineage (GTDB taxonomy): Bacteria > Planctomycetota > Planctomycetia > Planctomycetales > Planctomycetaceae > Schlesneria. The sequence goes on along the minus strand of CAIWEX010000114.1, from coordinate 5,123 downwards.
TCGAGTTGGTTCGTCCTTGGCGAAATCCTGCAGCGAATCGAGCAGCGACCCTATTCGGATCTGCTTCGCGATCGGTTATTGCGACCGCTCGGGATGAACGACACCTGGGCTGCACTACCGCCAGATCGGTATGCGGCCTACGGAGATCGCATCGGTGGCATGTTCGTGCGAGAGCAGAGTGAATTACTGCCACTCGATTGGACCAGCGCCGCTCGATCTGCGGTTTCGTCACCTGGCGGCAATATTCGAGGGCCGATTCGGGAACTGGGGGTTTTCTACGAAATGCTGCTGAACGAGGGGGCCGGGCCAGTAGTTCAGATCCTCAGCCCACAAACGGTCGCGGCAATGACGGCCCGGCATCGCGTGGGGGAGTACGACCAGACGCTGGGGCATGTGATCGACTTTGGGCTGGGAGTGATTATTGATTCCAACCGGTACGGAGCCGCCACTGTCCCTTATGGCTATGGGGCGAAATGTTCACCACGCGCCTTCGGGCATGGGGGGGCTCAGTCATCGCAAGGCTGGTGCGATCCGGAAACAGGGCTGGTGGTTGCTTACTATTTCAACGGGCGAGCAGGCGAAGGCCAGCACAATCGAAGAACTCGACAAGTGAACGAAGCGATCGCCATGGATCTCGGAATCGACGGCGAGGCGAACTAACGTCCGTCATCATTTCATGCGTTCTTCCCTCACGAAGATCACGTAGCTCACGGCGGCCTTCTTGGCATCAGGCATCAACCAGACATGCATGTCCCCGTGCACATCGTTCTTGTTGTAGCGCAACGTGCCGGAAATGGGCTGTCCGTCGGAACGGGGCGGCCCAACAGTCAACTCGTCGTGTGAACTGCCGCTAAGCGATTGGTTCAACGCATCTCGAACGAGTACCGCAATCGCAGGGCATTCCGGGCGTTTCTCTCCTTCGGAAAGGACACCGCACCACGACTGCCAGCCATAGCCATACTCTGAATTTCTGACACCCTCTCCGCGAGTTTCAGTCTGAATGGTATAGCCTTGCTGACGAAACGCGGCGACGGGGTCAAATCCTCCTTCCACGACATTAGAGAACTTGGTTGATCGACTGCAACCTGCGGCGAAGGTCATGGACAAAATCATGACCAGAAGGAACAGCGATCTTTTCATGGAGAGCTTCCGGTTTCGGGCGTGATAGGAAATGGACGCTACTTCTGTATTCGCTGAACTGGGCATTTTCTTGTCGACAAAATTGCGAGATGTTTAATTTTGAAACCACGGACTGCTCTAGTGGGTCCGGCGATAGCAGACCAGGCGAAAACCGGATGGAAACATACCTCCCCAAGCCGCTGATGCCCATGGTCCAACGTTTTCCAGTTTGCACCCCAATTCGACACAAATTGTAGATGTCGGTTTATCTCTTAACGCTGTGCATGCGTCGATGCATGTGAACGGTTGCGGGCTCCGGAATGTCCATCGATCTTCCGTCTGCTCCAGGTAGAGGCTGCGCTGCCGAGCCCAATGAATCGTAGGTTCGTCGCATTCCTGTACTACGCCGTAAAACCGTTGAAATCCATAATCGGAGCAGACATACTTTCCTACCAATTCATCAATCGAAAGATCTTGCTGGCCCTGTCCTTCGACCCGTTCCTGGACCATCTGTACCGCGACATCATTACTAATCCGCGTGACGAAACCTTTCGAAAAAAAGGTCTGGACTTCGGCTCGAATCTGCTCGACTGGCAGAATTCCAACATACTCAGATCCCCAATATCCGTCCTCGAATCGCAATTCTCGCTCAATGCGAGCGATAAGGTCTTCGATTGTTTCGGAATCGTCCATAACTTCCTGAAAAAAGTTCGTAATCGAATCCATCAACAACCATTCCATCTGGGTTGGATCGTCGTTTACGACTTCATCATCTTCTGACATTGGTTTTGTCTCTGATCATTTCAATCGTCGGATCCTCGTGGTAGTCCCAATATGGCAATTACAACATGGATCTTACCAGGAATCCAGACGGTCTCTCAGTACGTGAAACCCGAACGAAAAACAATTCCCGACAGCCTGCGGCAGCGGACTCGCGCTTCATTTGGGGCTGACGTAGAAATGATCGTGACGAATTTCGATCCTTGTTTTCGGAAGGGCCTTGGATACCTCTGATAGATCGACTGGTAATGGTCCGTTGAATTGTGGTCCTGGTAGCTCTGTTCGGATGGGGCCGGACGGGGGAGTTGCAGGTAGATTCAATACAACAAATGCTCCGGTCTGCGGAATAATCAACAGTTGCAATGTCTGCAGCTTTGGGACTCGCGACAGCGATTTCAAGCCAGCGGCTGTAAACCGATTTGATCCCCAGTTCAGTTCCAGTTCTGCAAGAGTTTCAATTTTCGCAAGAGAGGCCAACGAGTTATCCGACAGGCCGGACGTCTCAAGCTCAACCCTTTCCAGCTTTGGCAGTCGAAACAGATGCGAAATGGCGACGTCGGAAATCCGTTGAGATCGAATAGTGAGGTCTGACAATGCCGGATGTCCAGAAAACAGTTCAAACGCATCATCTGTGATGTGGCGGTAATTCAGGCGGAGTTTCGACAATTGACGGCTTTCCCGAAGGATCGCGCCCATCAATGCGTCAAACTCCGTTCCGCTGAGGACCAATGACTTCAGGCGTGGGAAGCGAAACAGTTCTGGTGAGTACTCCTGGCCTGACAGTTCGAGATGTTCCAGGTTCGGCAGCGATTCCAGCAAGTTGGTCGCGGTCTTCGAAAACTTCATATGCCCCATTTCGGTTCCTACGTAATAAATGAGAGCCAGTGATTTGAGTTGTCGCTGTTTCACGACAGAGATGACAGCCGCTTCTGTCAGGCGACCTTCCTGGTAAATATGCAGGTTCGTCAAGTGCGGGTTTCGTTCGAAATACCCTAGCCCCTCGTCCGTGACGCCAGATTCGTGCAGCCTCAAAGTCCTGAGGTTTGGCAACGCACAAACGTTTTTCAGAATTTCATCGCAAAGTGATCCTGTTGGATTGATCGACAGGTCCAGTTCTTCGAGGGCTTGCAACTTCGTGAGGTGCGTGAGTCCCTCCACAGTGATCTGCGTCTTGCCTGAGATTGTAAGCTTGCGCAGTCCGGCCAGTGACGGGAGGTGGCTTACCAGCTCATCGGTCAACTCGTCATAGACTTGAATTTCTGCAACCTGCTGTTTTGAGTCCAAAGTGACGAAAATCTTGCGATCATCATCGTAGACAGACGGCAGCCAGGGAGGTAACAGACGGCTGATGCGGGCACGTTCGGCTTGCTGTGTCGTGACTACGACGCATTTATCCTGGATTCGCACAACCGGGTAATTCTGACCGAATCTGTTGGGAAGTTGATTGGCGAGCACTGTGGTCAGGGCGGATGCAAATTCGAAATCCTTGATCAATACATTCTGCAGGCGTTCGAGATCGATCAGCGCGAGCATCTCGTCGCTCAATTTCAACTCGACTTCGGCCATCGTGGAGAACTTGGCCAGAACCTCCTTTAACGGTTTGTTTTCGACATCCAGCGAGATTTTGCGAGAGTAGACTTGCCGCGCCACCTTTTCGTCGGGCGACAGTTCTGCAGGCAAGTCTGCAGTTGCAGATGAAGATGCGACAAACAAGACGTACGCCAGAATTGCGTATGGCAAAATGCGAATGAGGCCTTGATGGATCATGGCTCGTCCTCGTGATTCCGCAAGTGCTTCCAATAGGCTTCGGGGCTTTGCAGTATCCCTTTTGTGATCTGGTAGTGAGACGTTTCCGCCAGGCTGATTTGATTCAATTCACCTTCGTCGAACGAAACGATTTGTGCGTCGGGGTACGTCAATAGAATTGCCGAATGTGTCGCAATGATAAACTGGGCGTTTCCGTGACTCGCAAGTTCATGAATCAGGGCCAGCAGACTGAGTTGTCGCTGCGGTGACAGTGCCGATTCAGGTTCGTCGAGCAAGAACAGACCTTGCGTAAAGCGATTCTTCATGATGGCAAGAAAGGCCTCGCCGTGTGACAGGCGATGCAATTGCCCACCGCCGTACAGCTTATAGGGGTTATCCAAGAAATCGGGATCGGCTTCCCGCTGATCGAGTAACGAGGCAAAGTGGGGCTGCAGGTCTGCCCGCAAAAAGTATCCGTCTTTTGGTCGTCGTTTGAAGCCGACACGTAATGCGTCTGCGAGGAGACTTTTCTCGTTCAGGCCGTGTGACGCACCAAGTTCATTTGTTCCGCCGCCAGCAATCGGCAAGCCGGCCACGACGGCAATTGCTTCGAGTAACGTCGACTTCCCTGAGCCGTTCTCCCCGACAAAAAACGTCACCGGGTGATCGAACTGCAGGCGGAGATTTGAAACGAACTTCAGATTCCCCGGGAAGCTGGAACTGTCCAGGGGCGAGTCTGGTGACCGCAAGACGTAGGAAATGAACGGTGCGGGCATCTTTCGTGACCACTGTCCAAATTGAGTTTCCGCCAGCATTGTGTTAACGTCCCACAAGACGACGTAAGTCCGTATGTGGTGATTCGTGGTTATATCAATTCAGGTGGCGTAGGGATGACGATTTTTCAGAAAATCATTGACCGCCAGATCCCGGCGGACATTGTTTACGAAGACGACTTGTGCCTGGCCTTTCGGGATGTGCATCCACAGGCCCCGACACACGTCTTGATCATTCCCAGGAAGCCGCTTCCTTCGTTGGCACATGCCAACGATGAAGACCAGGCGCTGCTTGGCCATTTGCTATTGGTTGCCCGGACGCTGGCGGTCCAGTTGGGACTCGCTGACGGCTATCGCACCGTGATGAATTGCGGTCGCGACGGTGGCCAGTCGGTCGACCATCTTCACATCCACCTGCTCGGTGGACGGGCACTCGGCTGGCCTCCCGGCTGATGCTGATGGATCTTTGACGTCTCATTTCAAACCCGCACTTACTTTTCAATCCAACAACTTCGACTTTCCCCCAAGGAGAAACTGCATGGCAACTCGGAAGCTCGTCCTCACCTTCACCGTCCTCGCGGCGATGGTGACATTGCTCGCCGCCCAGAACAATCAGGAGGCCAAGACGGGCTTCGCGATGTCGGCGGCCGGAACGTCGCAGGCGCGGCTGATTGCCGGTTCGGGCACCGGCGGCACGTCCGGCGT
>CAIWEX010000113.1 GCA_903911795.1 uncultured Schlesneria sp. | reverse complement strand
TGAAACCGTCGAATAACCTGCGACCATCAGCCGGAACGCGCTAGCGTCCGGTTTCTTGGTATGTACGTAACCCGACAGAATTCGAAACCGGACGCTAGCGCGTTCCGGCTGATGGGTTCAGTGCAATCAATGTCCTGGGACACTCCGCACTGCACGACAGGGGAACGTCAAGAACGGAAACAACCGATACTTGGCCTCATCTACGGTGAACGTGGACGCTGCGGGATTCGCGTCGGCGATGGCGAATTCGTCAAATTCTGTGCGCGGATTCGCGGTTCGATACAATTCTGGGCCAAGAGTCACTCGTTCACAGAAGATAAAATAGTCGTGTGAAATTCTGAATTGATGCCTCACAAGATCGCTGGGATGAACCCAGAATCTGAACCTTGATGCACATCGCAGTTTGCAACTCAATCCTGCAACCATGGAGTCAGCGACATGAACTGGAAGTCGTCACTCGCGGTCCTGACACTGTTGTCCGCCGCGGCCATTTGGACCACTCAGGCTGTATCGGCGGCGGATTCGTCCGACACCAAACCGCAGATTCCCAGGCCGGATGGCAAGCCGGCAGACATGACCAAGCCGGTTCAGGTCTTCATCCTGCTCGGGCAGTCCAACATGGTTGGTCTGGGTAAAGTCGCTGGGGGCGAGGTGTCGCTCGAGAATGCTGTGAAGAACAAGAAGAAGTATTCCTACCTGATCGATGATGAAGGAAAATGGACCGAGCGGAAGGATGTTCGCAATGTCCGTGTCATGGTTGGACGCGGGGGCGGAATGCAACTCTTCAATAACGAATGGATGACCGTGAAGGGAGGCAACCTGGGGCCTGAATACGGAATTGGGCATGCGGTCGGAAATGCGGTTGATGCCCCCGTCATGATTCTCAAAAGCTGTATTGGTAACCGAAGCCTCGGCTGGGATCTGCTGCCGCCGGGGAGTGAGCGATTCGAATTCGATGGGAAGGTCTACGCGGGCTACAAAGATCGGCCGGATTCGTGGGCGGTCGATACCGCGAAAGGGACTGCGACCGAACCGGGCCCCTGGCTGGATAAGAATGGTAAGCCCATCGACTGGTATGCCGGCAAGCAGTACGACGATGACACCGCCAACGCGAAAAAGGTCCTTTCGGAACTCGACAAATACTATCCTGACGCCAAGGGATACGAAGTCGCAGGCTTCTTCTTCTGGCAAGGTGAAAAGGATGGTGGCAACGCCGGGCACGCTGCCAAGTACGAGCAGAACCTGGTCCGGTTCATTCAGCAGCTACGCAAGGATTTCAACGCCCCTGGCGCCAAGTTCGTCCTGGCCACGCTGGGTGAAGGGACGAAAGGGAGCGAAGGGAATGGTGGGAAGATCCTCAATGCTCAACTTGCCGTTGACGGAGCAACCGGCAAGTATCCGGAATTCAAAGGGAATGTGGCAACCGTCTATACCAACCCGTTGTCCCTCGGTGGGAGCGGAAACAGCCATTACAACGGCAATGCTGAAACGTATATGAACGTTGGCGAAGCGATGGGGCAGGCGATGGTGGAGCTATTGAAGGAGACAAAATAGCGACGTGGACTCCCAACGCATCGCTGTTTGTAACGCCATGAAGTACGTCGTCTGTCTGGTGATCAGTGCGTTCGTCGTCCCCCTTGCTGCAGCAGAAGGGGGCGATGCCTCGCCACTGACGGCTCCTCAGCCAGTGCAGCGTCTTCTGAGCAAGTATTGCTACGACTGTCACAGCGGTCAGAAAAGTGAGGCGGATGTCCGGCTGGACACATTCGCGTCTCTGGACGCAAAGGTGAGACTGGATCTGCTCAATAAGCTTCAGGAACAGATTCACTTCAGCCAGATGCCGCCGCAGGATGAGAAACAGCCGGACCCCGCGGAGCGCAAGCTGCTCGCCGACTGGGTGCGAAGCGAGCTTGTGAAATCGAATGCACCACTGATCGAAGACAAGCTGCGTTACCCGGACTACGGTAACTCGGTGGATCACCACAAACTCTTCAGCGGCGAAATCAAAGACGCGCCCTTTACGCCCGCACGGCGCTGGCTCGTCAGCCCGCAAATCTTCATGGGGCGTATCATCGATATCTTCCGACTCAAGGGTGAGGCACACAGCCGATACACCAATCTTTACGGCATCACGAATCCGTTTGTACTTCCGGATCGCTCGGGAATTCGTGACTACGCCATCACTCCGCTCGACGGCGGGCATCTGCTGGTGATGCTCAACAATGCGCAGTGGTTGTCACACAAGCAGATCCGATCGGCTCGCGTTAAGAATGGGGACTTCAAAGCCGATTTTTTCGAAAATCGAGCCGACCGATTTTCTCCGCCGACACCGGCAGCGTTTGAGGCGATCATCCTGAATGACTCTCAACCGTTAGACGATGCACTGAAGGCTGCCATTCAGGCTCAGTTTGGAATGGTGTTACAGCGTCCTGCGGATGATGCGGAACTGGCGAAGTATCTGGAGCTGACCCGTTCCGCGATTGATGTCGTTGGTAACACCGAGGGACTGCGTCAGATGCTGGTGGCGGTCCTGCTGGACTCTGAATTCCTCTATCGCCTCGAATTTGGTGACGGGCCCGAGGATGCCGACGGCCGAAGAATGCTTTCACCCCGTGAGGCCAGTTACGCGATTGCGTATGCCCTGGGGGACTGGGGGCCGGACCCGCTACTGGTCAAAGCTGCGGCTGAAGGACGACTCAACAGCCGAGACGATTACCGGCGGGAAGTATCACGACTCCTTGACGAGCAGAATTACTTCAAAGGCCAGATTGATCCAGTCATCAATGATTCCACGGTCGTCTCGCACCCCAAGATTATCCGCTTCTTTCGAGAATTCTTCGGCTATCCCAATGCCCTGAAAGTCTTCAAGGACAGCGCTCGCAGCGGTGGCTACTACCAGAACCCAGGACGCGGGAGCAGTGCCACTCCCGGCAGCCTGATCCGGGAAGCGGATCGAGTTGTGGCGATGCATTTGTCGCACGACAAAAACGTGTTCGAGAACCTGCTGACGTCAGACCAGTTTTTCATGTACCACAACGTGGATAACGAGAAGGGTTCCAAGATCATTGCTGGCTGGCGCGAAGTTTACGAAACACTGAAAGAGACAGACTGGCGGAACAATCCCGAGAAGGTCTTTGCCGAGCATCAGGAGTCCTTAAAGAAGCATAACATTGATCTCGGCAAGGGCCCGCACTCCAACGGCCTGCCGCGGGTCATGGAGCACTTCACCTACACCTTCGGAAAGGGGAACACACCTTTCACGACATTCCCGTGGGCACATGGCAATAACTTCCGGTATTCACAATCCTACAACCTGCCTGTAACGCCAGGGGTCAATGGCCGTTACGGTGACGATGACAACCTGGATTATCAGGTGATTCAGCCCTTCCAGATTGCCAATCGCAAGGGGATCCTGACTCATCCGGCATGGTTGATTGCCCATTCCTCAAACTTTCATACCGATCCCGTTCGTCGCGGACGGTGGATTCAGGAAAAGCTGCTTGCTGGTCGAGTTCCGGATGTGCCGATTACGGTGGACGCCAAGGTTCCCGAGGATCCACACATGACTTTCCGCGAGCGTGTCGAATCTGTAACGGGTCCCGTGAATGCGATGTGCTGGAAATGTCACCAGCACATGAATCCGCTGGGCTATCCGTTCGAGTTTTACGATGACTTCGGTCGTTACCGCACTGAGGAACCGCTGGAGAATCCCGAGAATCTGATTACTCGAGCCAGTCGTAAGAACGAATCGGAAACCTACAAGACCAGGACCGTGAACACCGACGGCGTTCTCAAAGGGACAGGTGATTCGAAGCTCGACGGTCCAGTGACGGATGCAATTGTCATGATCGACCGTCTGGCCAAATCCGACCGAGTTCGACAGTCGATCATCCGGCATGCGTTTCGATTTTACCTCGGACGAAACGAAATGCTGTCCGATTCGCAGACGCTCATCGCTGCCGATAAAGCCTATGTCGAAAGTGGCGGCAGCTTCAAAGCCGTGATAGTTTCCCTGTTGACGTCCGATTCCTTCATGTACCGCAAATCGCGGTAATTCAGGTGCGACCATGAAATCCAGAAGAGACTTTCTGAAGACGACAGCATGGGGAACCGGTGCGGCGATTCTTTCTTCCCGCCTGCCGAATGCATTCGCCGACGCGGACCAGGGCAAGCCGCCGATGCGTTTCATCTTCATGCATAAGGGCAACGGTCTGTTTCCCAGCGTGATGGTGCCACCCAGCCTGAGCAAGGAAGAGATGGCGAAAGAGGCGCGGAAAGAGGCGTTTGAAGTCGACCTCGCCAAACACGACTTGCCGCCATGGATGAGTGTCCTGAACGACCATAAACAGCACATGACAATTCTGCAGGGATTGTCGGGCAAGATGTGTACGAACGGACATCATTCGTGGCAGTCCTGCCTGGGGGTTTACGCGGCGAACGAACGATTGAGTTCCATCAAGTGGGCGACTGTCGATTTTGAACTGGCGAAGCTATTTCCATCGCCACTGGAACATATCGAACTCGCCTGCTTCCCGATTGATGGTGGCAATGCACGCGGCAACATTCACGGAATTGAAAAGGGATTCTCGGCCCGCGGCCCTCAGCAACCCAACTATGCATTCGGGTCTCCCAAGGTCGCGATCAACGAATTGTTCAAGTCGGTGTCGAGTGACAAGGCCGACCGCATCCGGTACGAACTGGAACGCAAGGTGCTGGAGTTCACTTCCAGCAAGCAGTCCTCGCTCAGTCGGCATCTTGCGGGCCTTGAACTGGCCAAGGTCAAGAACTATGCCGAGGCGATGGAGGATATTCGCCAGCGAAACAACAAGCTGGAATCAATGGGCGACGTCATCGGAAAGAATGTGCCAAAGCTGGACAGCAAGTATTTCGCTGATGATCTCTCCACCATCGATTGTCAGATCGGCCATACCCAGATTCTGCTGTCCACGCTGATCTCGGGCATGACCAATGTCGTTACGTTCACGGTTGATGAACTCGGTACGCTCTACACGGGTGTTCCCGGACTCGAATCCGAGAAAATCAACCTGCACGATGTCGGGCATGGCAAAGGTGCAGGCAAACTCAAGGCTGAAGAGGTTCGGGAGAATATCCGCACTTGTCACATGTCGCTGATCGACACAATTGTCCGCAAGCTGAAAAGTGTCCCTGAAGGAAACGGCACGATGTTTGACAACACAATGCTGTTTTACTTTCCCGACAACGGCGAGACTCATCACGGCACTGGTATCGAATGGCCATATCTGGTCCTGTCAGGCAGAAACGCCCGGCTCAATATCGCGGGCCGGTATGTCCGTCTTCCCTACTGGGGCCATGACGGACATAAGACGATTGGCAATTGGTTCACCACGATCCTTAATGCTTACGGCAATCCGATCAAACACTACGGTGATCTCGATCTCGGTCTGAACAAATTCAAGATGGATCAAACAGGCCCGATCCGGCAATTCATGGCCTGACGCGATCGAATGGTGATGTTATCCTCAATCGACTGGAACCGGGTCGACGATCCGCCCAACGCCCTGATCATCTGGATAGCAATTCGCTCATGAATCGATTTCGCATTTTCATTCTCTGCTTTGCATGCTTTGCTGCGGCGACAGGGAGCGGTGCGGAGTCGAACCTTCCTGTCCTGGAAATCCAGACGACCAAGGAAATCGGTTCTGAACCTCGGGTTCCCTGTACCGTGCGAATGGTCTCGTCGAAACAGATCAAAGACGGAAACAGCGACCTGCTGCGCGGCCAGATCCGCTTTCGCGGAGCGTCGTCGCAGGGCTATGACAAGAAATCGCTCGCGTTCAAGCTGGATGAATCGACCCGCTGGTTAGGCCTGCAGAAGGACCGCGACTGGGTACTCAATGCGGCATTTGTCGACTGCTCGATGATGCGCCACAAGCTCTCCTACGACCTGTTTCAGTCGCTCTCCGTCGACGGGGCCAAGCGTTTCGCATCGTCCAGCCGGTTTGTCGAGGTCAACCTGAATGGCCGCTATCACGGCGTGTACCTGCTGATGGAACGCGTGGAGCGATCACTACTCGGACTTCAGCGATTCAACAGCCGCAACAATCGTCACGCAGTCATCTACAAAGCAATCGACCACGGGGCAGATTTTCAACAGCTTGGGCACGGGGCGTACGAGCAGCACGAACCGGAGCCCGAGGAGTTGGAGTACTGGAGCCCGCTGGAAGAATTGAATCAGTTTGTCAGCCAGGCCCCGAACAGCAAGTTCTTTGACGCGAAGTCCGGCATTGCTACGCGAGTCGATGTGGACAATGCCATCGACTTCCACCTGCTGTTGCTATTGACCAGTAACATGGACGGCTACGACAAGAACTTCGTCATTGCCCGAGACGCACCGACAGCAGCAATGCAGCAGCCTCGCTTCTTCTTCGTCCCCTGGGACTATGACGCGACGTTTGGTCGCAACTGGGAAGGCTCGGTCGTCGAACCGCGAGAATGGCTCTCAAACCATCTGTTTGACAGGCTTCTGAGCAATCGCACCTATCAGCAGAAATACGCCGCGCGATGGAAGGAACTGCGAAAAAAACAGTTTTCGGTCGAGAACATCTCACGCATGATCGATGAAAACGCTCAGACTCTGGGAGCCGCTGCAACACGCAACGAACGCCGGTGGAAAGGGAGTATTGATCCCAACTCCGGCGAATTGACATTTGCTGAGGATCTAAAGCAGATGAAAGCGTGGGTCGCTGCACGAACGAAATGGCTGGACGCCGAAATCGGTCGGCGGACTGGTCGTTGATATGAACGAGGACTGATGCACGAGACGGGCGCGAACCTTCGGAGCTTACTCGGTCTCAAAACCTCCGTCCAATGCCAGAGTTTTAAGAAGCAGGTCAGTGCGATGTCTACCAGTTCAATGCAGATCGACGGTTCACAAGGGGAAGGGGGCGGGCAGATTGTCCGTTCTTCGCTGGCCCTCTCCATGGTAACAGGGCGACCGGTTGCGATTGAGCACGTCCGCGCGGGACGGGAAAAGCCAGGCCTGATGCGGCAGCATCTGACAGCGGTCCGTGCCGCTCAAGAGATCTGTCAGGCGACCGTGACCGGCGATGTGATTGGATCACCTTCGCTGGTATTTCAGCCGGGACAGGTGCAAGCGGGCGAGTACCGGTTTGCTGTCGGGACGGCGGGAAGTGCGACACTCGTCCTGCAGACAGTCCTGCCACCCCTGCTGATTGCCGCAAGTCCCTCGCGGCTGGTTCTCGAAGGGGGAACGCACAACCCTTGGGCACCACCCTTTGATTTTCTGCAGCAGGTCTATTTGCCACTCGTGAATCGCATGGGCCCCAGGGTCACCGCGACGCTGGAACGAGCCGGCTTCTATCCGGCGGGGGGAGGACGATTTGTTGTCGAGATCGAGCCAGCCAGTGCGAACAGCGGCCATGATTTCGGCTTGAGTGGATTCGACTTGCTGGAACGCGGTGAAATCCAGTCCAGGAAAGGGCGAGTCCTGATTGCTAATCTTCCGGATCACATTGCTGATCGAGAGCTTCAGGAACTCGCTCGACTCGCACAGTGGGATGACGACGGCCTGGTGCGAGAGAACCTGAAAGCACAGGGGCCGGGGAATGTTGTGCTGGTGGAACTGGCTGCCGAACATGTCACCGAATTGTTTGTCGGGTTTGGTGAACATGGTGTCAAAGCCGAAGTTGTCGTGAAGCGGGCGATTGAAGAGATGCGAGATTACCTGAGGACCAATGTCCCGGTGGGGCCTCATCTGGCCGATCAGCTGCTGTTGCCCATGGGGCTTTGCGCCTGGCAATCAGATGCACCGCAGCAACGGCGTCGCAGTTCATTTCGAACGATTCGCCTGACGGAACATTCGCGCACGCACATCAACGTGCTGCAATCGTTCCTGGGAATTCCGATCGATGTGAAAGACGATGCCGAAACCAATACCGCGACCGTCACCGTCGGGTGATCCAGGGCAATCGCCTTTTTCAATGTAGGGTGGGGTACTCTTGCGAGCACGATGAAATCGTGCTCCACGATGTGGGGCACGTTTTCAACGTGCTCGCTTCGAGCGCAGGCCCACCAAAAGCAAATGTCGAAAAATGCTGGTGGGCCGGCGCGGCGAAGCGCCACTTGTCTACTCCAGCAGAGACGTGAATGTTGGCTTATTCCGTTTTCAGAACCCGTCGAAATTCCAGCCGTAATCCACCGGGTGAAACCGTCGAATGATCTGCGACCATCAGCCAGAACGCGTTAGCGTCCAGTTTCTGGAGATACGGTTCGCCCGTCGTCCATCGGAACCGGACGCTAACCGGCCTGTTGATTTAATCTGCGTTGGCGGTGTGAATTCGACTTTTCCCCCCACCCCTCGCCCTGCTGTTTGCGCAGCATGAGCGCGGGAACGTTTAAGGCATCAAGTTATCCAGTGGCATTTGGCAACGGGGAGGTCACTCCCATGGCGGCGGTGGGGCCCGGTCGGCTTCTCAGGTTGATGAGCTTATGGAGATTGAATGCCGTCGAGATCCAACACCATTCCTGACGGACTCCCTCCAGCCCACGCAACAAAAACTGCCGGACACCATAATGCTGCTTGATGATGGCAAACGGGTGCTCCGCCACTTCCTTCCGCCTCGCGTATTTCTGCTTTGCCTCCGGCGTCGACATGCGCTGTGCCAACTCTGTCCGCAGATGGTCATTCTCGAACCGACTGATTTCGCGAACGGCTACGCCACGCTTCAGGCATCGCTCACGCAACGGGCATGTGGCACACGTTGTCGCGTCTGACTTGTAACGACGACGGACTTGATTTCCCGTTTTGAGTTTTTCAGTGCTCGTTGTCGCCAATGGCAACTTCTGCGCTGCGGGACACCAGTAACAGTCATTGTCGGCATCATAAACGAACGCATCCTTGTCCAATTGCGTGAGCTTTTTTCCGTCGACCGTCACGGTGGCAACGGGCAACTTGTCCCAGGATTCCTCGGGGACCGGCTGTGTTGGGTCTGGCCGACATGCGGGGTTGGTCATCGGGTCCGTCACCCTGATCGGTGAGTACAAGGTGACGCCACGGTCTTCAAGCAGTTGCAGATTGGCCCCGTTGCACATCATGCCATCTGCCAGCATTTCCGCCGGAGCCGACGACAGGCCGAAGTCCTGCTGCACGCGATCCAGCAGCGGAATCATGGACTGCTCTTCGTTTGTCATGGCGATGACATCGCAGGCCACGATAAACCCAGACTGGGTGTCCACCATTGCCTCTGGAGTGTAGTTGGGAGCAAAGCCTCCCTCCTTGTTCGGCGTAACACGGGACTGAGGGTCCGTCAGCGGAATACGGCTGGGAACCGTTTCTCCTGCCGCTTCCACACGCTGCAATTCCTGGAGTGCCGCGTCCACCTGCTTGAGGCGGCCAGAGACATTCGCCAGTTCCTCCGGTAACTTCTCAACGTTGGCAGCCAGCGCGTCGTCCCGGGCATCTTCGGCCAACATCCGCTGCTCAAGTTCGTCGTACCGCTTCTGCAGTTCGTTCCGCCACTGTTTCAGTTCTCCCGAAGAGCGAGTCGCACTGCGACGATTGTTGGCACGTAGTCGTGTCCCGTCGAAGGCCAGTTGCTCCAGAGGCAACAAATTCATTTGGCGAG
>CAIWEX010000112.1 GCA_903911795.1 uncultured Schlesneria sp. | reverse complement strand
CGCACCCGCTTTGGGGAAGCCCCCGTTCAAATGCGTTCCATTTCGGGGGCTTCTGCAAAGCCAGTGCGCCCCCGCCACCCAACCGAGAGAAAAGATCTGGGTAGCATTGACTCCACCCTACGTTGAAAAAGCCGATTGCCATGGGTGGATTGCCGAATGGACTTGCCACAGACTCGGCGGAAATCGACAATGGCGGGTGCCCACCTTGACCATCACTGAGTGATGGCCCACCTGAATGCCAGGGACGGTATTATTGCAATCTCCGCTTGGGATCATGACATGCTTTTAACATCGCTGATCCGATGTACCCTGATGCTTTCGGCAATTGCCGCTGCGATGACCCAAAGCGTGGCCTCTGCTGCAGAAGTTCCAGCAGATCATGTCACGTTTGAGCAGCATGTTCGCCCGATTCTGAAGGCTTATTGCCTGGATTGTCATGGTGGCGGTGAAAAGCCTGAGGGGGGGCTGGATCTCAGACTGAAACGCTTGATCGTCAAAGGGGGCGAGAGCGGGGCGGCAATTCGAGTTGGGGAACCGGCTACCAGCAATCTACTAAAACGCGTCAAATCCGGCGAAATGCCCCCGTCCGAGAAAAAGGTTCCGGCAGCACAGGTCGCCATTCTCGAGAAATGGATCGCTTCAGGAGCGACCACGGCGCGCGATGAACCAGAATCGATTGGACCGGGCTTGGGTATCACTGCGGAAGAACGTGCCTACTGGGCCTTTCAGCCGGTCCGACAGCCTGAACCTCCCACAGTTAAGGATCGAAGTCGAAGTCGATCGGCGATCGATCTGCTCGTTGAACGTAAACTGGAATCTGTCGATCTGTCGCTCAATGTGGAAGCGGACCGGTTCACGCTGCTCAAGCGAGCCACATTCGATCTGATCGGACTTCCTCCTTCGAAGGAAGAAGTCGAGCAGTTCCTGACAGATACGTCGCCCGACGCCTATGAGCGCCTGTTAGACCGTTTGCTTGCCTCGCCACATTATGGCGAACGTTGGGGCCGCCACTGGCTGGATGTCGCGGGTTACGCGGATTCAGAAGGGGACGGTAGCGTGGATACGATTCGTCCCTACATTTACAAGTATCGCGATTACGTCATCCGTGCCTTCAATTCCGACAAGCCTTTCAATGAATTTGTGATCGAACAACTTGCCGGGGATGAACTTGTCCCGCAACCGCATAAAAACCTTTCCCCAGAGTTACAGGAAAAGTTGATCGCAACTGGCTTTCTTCGCATGGCGGCTGACCCGACGGCGAGTGGGCAGGGGGATCCTGATCTATCTCGCAATCAAGTCGTGGCCGATACCTTGAAGATCGTTTCGGCGAGTTTTCTGGGCCTCAGTGTCGGATGTGCTCAATGCCACGATCATCGGTACGATCCGATTTCACAAACCGACTATTACCAGTTGCGAGCCGTCTTCGAACCATCGTTGAACTGGAAGGCCTGGGTTACCCCGCGCGATCGCGTCATTTCATTGTACACAGATGAAGATCGATCCAAGGCCGCCGCGATCGAGGCCGAGGTCGCACGACAGGTTGCCATCTACAACGAAAAACGCGACAAGTTTGTTGCAGCCGCGTTTGATAAGGAACTGGAAAAGCAACCGGCCGAGAGTCGGGACAAACTGCGAGACGCCTTCAAAACGGCTGCGGACAAGAGGACTGACGAACAAAAGATGCTCGTCGCCAGCAACCCGAATCTCAATATCAACCCGGGCGTGTTGTACCAGTACAACGCCGCTGCTGCGGAAGAACTCAAAAAGGACGACGCAGCGATCCAGGCGAAGCGCGGTGAAAAGCCGATCGAAGATTTTATCAGCGTGCTTGCGGAACCGGCAGGTGCCAATGCTCCCACGATGCTGTTTCATCGTGGCGATCATCGCCAACCCAAGAATGCGGTAGTACCAGCAGACCTGTCGATCGCCGGGCCGGAAGGTCACCGATTCATGATTGCCGAAGATGATCCGTCGATACCTACGACCGGACGCCGTCTGGCGTGGGCTCGCCAACTGACCAGTGGAACTCATCCGCTGCTGGGACGAGTCATTACCAATCGGATCTGGCTGCAGCATTTCGGCCGTGGAATTGTGGACACTCCCGCGGAATTCGGGCAACTGGGAACTCGTCCCACCAATCCGGATCTGCTCGATTGGCTGACCAGTGAATTTCCACGTCGGGGTTGGAGTTCCAAGCAACTTCATCGCGTCATCATGACCTCTGCGACGTACCGCCAGACATCGATGCGGCGTGACAGCGATAATTCGCGCGATGCTGACGGGGCACTCTACTCACGATTTCCTGTCCGTCGACTGGAAGCGGAAATTGTTCGCGACCGAGCCATCGCCGCTGCCGGACGCTTGAATGATGCAATGTTTGGCAAGCCCCTGGAGACCACCGAGGATTTTGCCGGGCAGGTGCACGTGAAAGATGATGTTCCACGACGAAGTGTGTATGTTCAGGATCGACGCAGTAAACCCGTTTCCCTGCTGGCCGCGTTTGATGCTCCTGTCATGTCCGTCAATTGCGAGCGACGTCCCAGCAGTACGGTTGCTCCGCAATCACTGATGCTGATGAACGGCGATTTCCTGCTGGCTCAAGCGGAACATATGGCAAAACATTTGCGAGCGACCACGCCACACGATTTTCAGTCAGAATTGACGACTCCATTTGTCGCGAATTTTTCAGGTCATCATTTCGCCTGGCAGTATGGCTACGGAGCGATTGAGACGCCTGCGGATGGGATGCCCGCCGACATGCGTCTGAGATTTGCGCCAGTCCCATTCTTTAATGGAAGTGCCTGGCAAGGCGGGGCTGTCTTGCCGGACCCAACACTTGGATACGTAATCCTGCATGCCGCAGGGGGCCACGCTGGAAACGATCAGCAGCATGTGACGATTCGCCGGTGGTCTGCTCCACGTGACGGAGTCGTGACAATCACGGGCAAACTAGGCCATCCCTCGGAAAACGGCGACGGCGTTCGTTCACGAATCATCAGCAGTCGCACGGGATTGGCCGGAACCTGGGAAGCAAAGAATAGTGAGATTGAAACGCCAGCAACCGGCTTGGTCGTAAAATCCGGTGATACGATCGACTTTGTCACGGACTGCCGTGAGAACAACAACAGCGATTCGTTCCTCTGGCGAGTTCAAGTTACGATGGCCGCTCAAGGAAACTCAGCAATGGACCGCTGGGATTCCGAGACGGAATTTCACGGACCGCTCGGTGTATCACTCGTCCATTGTGCGGCACGCGCCTGGCAACTCGTTTACGGACGAACGGCAAGTTCCGATGAATTGTTGCGTGCCTGCGAATTTCTGAATGACCAGACATCGACCTTGCGGGCCAGTGGCCACAAGGGTGACATTGAGCAAGTAGCACTCGCAACCCTTTGCCAGCAACTGATGTGCTCGAACGAGTTTCTGTACGTCGATTGACGGTACTCGATTGAAATTACCCGCGGCGAATTGCTTCCATCGGGGACATTCTGACGGCCCACCAGGCGGGATAGAGACCACCGATGATCCCCAGAGTTGTGCTGAAACCCAGGCTGAAGAGTAACAGGGCAGGGCTGGCATAGAGGTGCAGTTTATTCGGAAGCAACCAGTTTCCAAATTGGACCACGACCCAGCCGAGACAACATCCGCTGAGACCGCCGATCAATCCGAGCAGAGCGCTTTCCCACGTAATCAGCCGCAGAATATCCCAGGCTGACCAGCCGTTCGCTTTCAATACTCCGAACTCGATCATCCGCTCGGCAACACTCATCAACATCGTATTGAGGATACTCAGCAAGGCGATTACAACACCGATTCCAGTCATCAGCCACAGGAAGATGTCGAGATCACTGCTCAGGGCTTGAATCTTTGCGCCCCAGTCACTGGCAGAGCGAATTTCCAAGGCGTTTTCCGCGATTTCCGGCTTTCCATCCGCCATCTTTTCTGGCGATTCTTTCGGTGTCCCACCGGATTGCAACAGCGCGGCGGCGGTATTCAATAAGTTACCGGAAGCACCTGCTGCGAGTGCGTTCAAGGCAACAGGCTGACTGCCACCGCGTCCTCGAAATCGAGACTGGATGCTTTCAATCAGATCGTCGTTAGAAACCGATCCGTCAGGTTCAAAATAGAGTGACGAAACGTAACGGTCGTCCATCTTCGAGATCTTTCGAACGGCATCGATGTCCAGCACAATCGCCACATCCAGCAGCAATGAATTGCAGAGGTAGATCCCGACAATGGTGAGATCGTACGTATCGACGCGTAACCTGTCGCCGATCGATTTTTGAAATGCTTGTGCGATTGGCTTACTGACGACGCAATTGAATGTTCCCAGGTCGGCAGCTGTTAAGTAGCGGCCTTCAACAAGATCGTCGCGATACACAGCTTTTTTCAGAGCGATGGTGTTTTCGATATCGGCCCCGAATAACAATCGTGGGGGGCTGAACGTCGGCTTCCCTTCGACCAGTTGGGCACGAGCCCAGACTTCGGGACGAACGATTCGGATCCCTTTCATCGTTGCGATTTCGGCGGACCATTCTGTCGGAATGCGCGAAAAGAGCGGGATCGGTGCCCCCGGCTGCATCGCAGCCAGTCCCGGAATTCGACCAAACGAACTCTTGAGAGTATCGTCGATCCCGACAGCGATCGAAAAGAGTCCCACCATTCCCATGATTGCGACCGTCAGTCCCAGCAGCGCTAGTAGGGAGCGAACGGGACGACTGAGAAGATTCTGAGTTGCAAATCGAAACATGAAGTAAGCTCTGACATAAATGGTGAGGAACAGGCCCGAGCATACCCAGTTCATGCACCGACGTGTAGTCGCCGTAGAACAGACCCAGTCGTTCGTTTGATGATCGAGTTCAACCGTCGGTCGTGTCCTCGTTTGGTGGTAGTGACGATCAGCTAACTCAGCGAACCAAGAACATTGGTGAGCGCCGTCATTGCCCCCAAATTGTCGCTGCACCTCTGAATCAAGAATGCTAGTTCTTCTGGGTCAATCCCTGTTCCGCCACGACTCTGAAGGTAGTTGCCAGTTTCGATCAACACCGCAAGTGGGTATGCAAGCATTGCATGGTCCACCGAGAACGCGTAAATATCACGGGTGTCCGCCATGTACCTAGACAACATGGCGCGTACTCCATGGTTATCCACCTCCGCAAAATGATGCGGTGCGCCTGGTTCAACGCAACGGGCAATATTGTAATTGCAGTCTTCGCGGCGATTCATGAGCCACTCAAGAGGTGAAATTGTGGCGATAGGGTTCCTAACCAAGCGATGCCCAGAATTGTCTCTCGCAAATCGGGTAAGTACTGCTTTGTGTGTTCCGCCGCTGCCACAATTGAATGGAGTCTGGCCGGCTCTCGATTGCAGCCAATACCCCGAGACTTTTAGCTTTGGCCCTGTTCCGTGTCGCACATAAAACAGACACAGTCCATCACTCGCCAGCCATGCTCGCAGCGAATAGAAAACACTGTAATAGCATTTGACCGTCGCCCAAGTGTACATACCTCGCTCACACCCTTGGATCCCGTCCACGAGGGTAACGCATGCGGCATAAAAATAGTCTTTGGCATCTTCATTCAGCGCGGCAGAAAGTGCCCCCGCCGACAGCGACGTAAGCAAAAGGCTGTCTGCATCGGCCTTAGCAACCGGTGTCGGAAGCAGAGATAGAATGTAATTTCCGCCACGGTGCGTTGCCATGTCCGCCCAATGTTAAAGCTTTGGCGCACGTATGCTTCGATTCTTCGGCTGATAACGCGACTTCAGCATTTCATTGACATGATTCCAACTGGCACGCCCTTGCTTACCCTTGACTGCATCCTTGTCAATGAGTTCGTCAGGGTCGAGTCGCATCGCCGACTCCATGTTTACGGTTGTGAAGTCATCATCAGTGAGGTGGCAGTATGGGAGCATTGTAAATTTAAGGAAGTCAACAGCCCCAACAAATCCGGCCGATGTCAGAAAAATATTGCTTTTTTCATCCCATTTCTTCCCATACCATCGCTTGAAAATACTGAAGTAATTGAACAAGCACATCTTTTGCATATGCAGCTCACTGAGACCGACGGTATTCATCAATCCCTGTGGTTCGATAAGCGGCTTGATGTTGTCGTTAACAGTCGACACGGCAATTCCGAATTTGCTGCGAGGCTCATTCGCGAAGCGAATAAGTGAATGGTACGGCGACTCGTCTTCGTTGTTCAGCATTTCGGCTAAGTCACGCGCTCGCTCCGAAACAGGATCGACCACCAACTCGCTCGCCACGCCGTACAAATCGACAATCATGCTGCGGGGGATCGGCTTCTGTTTGTCATTGATCGATACGAAAATGTCGGCGCATTCAGTTGTAGTCAGGCCAACGTAAATAACCACCGGTATCTCGTGGTTCCCAACCTTGGATTCAGCACGGATTGCATCGCGCAGGCCTTCCACGCGATGCTGCCCATCCACCAGTTGCGCCAATCGCTCGCCAACCTCAAACGAGAGAGTGTTATTTTCTATGGTAAGCGGATTGTCAGTGCTGACCCAATTAAGGATTATCCCCGCAGAGAAGTCCCCTCCCGCAAGCGCGAATCGCTTAAGGTCGACAATGCGTTTTGTGTCGAGGAGTCGCTGTACGGCTCCTGGCTCATGGTCAACACGCAGTCGTGCGGCATAGCTGATTTCCGTGAGTACATGTGCCGGGAACACGGCAACATACAGGTCTCGCTTTGCCTGTTGAGCGTGTAGGCAAGATGTCTTGAACTGTGTCATTTATTTGG
>CAIWEX010000111.1 GCA_903911795.1 uncultured Schlesneria sp. | reverse complement strand
GGTGATGGGACTGATTGATCAAGCTGTGCAGGAAGATGATTTCGAGTTTGCATCGGCAATGTGTCCTATCGCCATGTTCGTCGCGAAGAATACTAGTGCAGATTCGCTGAAGTCGGTGAACATCCGTACTTCAGAAATCGATTCAATTCAAAAAGCCTACGGTGCATCACGAATTGCGCGTCAAACGCTTGTGAATTCGCCTGACGATCCGGAAGCATGCTTGACCGACGGAAAATACCTCTGCTTCTTGAAAGGAAATTGGGCAACCGGATTGCCGCTGCTTGCAAGAAGTTCCAATTCTACTTTGAAAGCATTGGCTGAAAACGACATCGCCGAACCGACCGAGGCGGCCGCTCAAATTGCGGTTGCGGATGGATGGAGGACCCTCGCGGAAAAGGAAACGGGCCTGGCGCGAGGTCAATTGGCATTGAGGTCCAAATACTGGTACGAGCAATCAGAAAAGTCGCTTACGGGGCTGACTGCCGCTAAAGTCAAGAAGCAAGTGGATGTGATGAATTCATTTCTGAAAGAGACCTCGCTGGCCGGCGTGTCTTCTTCCGGTTTTTCATCCGCTTCGACATCCGGCAAAAAACCACCTCCGATTGCCGTCGCTCCGTTTGATGAAGTTCGAGCAAAACGGCATCAGCAGGCTTGGGCGTCCTTTTTGAAACAGCCGGCGACATTAAAGAACAGCATCGGAATGCAATTCAAATTGATTCCTCCCGGGGAATACTTATCGGGAAGTCCGGAAACGGAAGAAGGGCGCCGCCCCACCGAAACTCAACGTAAAGTGAAGATTGCAAACCCATTTTGTTTCGGGATGTACGAGGTGACGCAACGACAGTACTCCGAGGTAATGGGACAAAACCCGAGTGAGTTCAAAGGTGAGGAAAATCCAGTGGAGAGAGTCAGCTGGAACGATGCGATCGAATTCTGCCGCAAGCTGTCCGAGCGTTCCAAGGAAAGCGTGGCTGGCCGATCTTATCGATTGCCTACGTCAGATGAGTGGGAGGTACGCCTGCAGAGCGGGAACAACAACAGCATACTATTTTGGAGTGGAAGATGGCCGACTGACTGATTTTGCGTGGGTTGCTGCGAACTCAAATGGCAAGTCGCACCCTGTAGGCCAAAAGTCGTCGAATGCATGGGGACTATTCGACATGCATGGGAATGTTTTCGAGTGGTGCGACACGCCACTATCAAACTTGAAAATCTCGCGAGGCGGCTCGTGGTATCCAGACAGAGGTCCCATTGCTCGATCAGCATTTATTAACGCAGATCATGAGAACCTGCGATGTAACTATTGGGGATTCCGCGTGGTTTTCAGTGTCCCCAATTGGAATGCTCCTTGATTTCTGGTGCGTCGGAGCGATCCGGCCATCGCGTTTAGCGCGGCGAGGACAGACGCATGTCTAGGCCACCGCGGCGAAACATTTAAGTTTGTGGCCTTGTACTTCATGAGGCCGCAAACCGGTGTCATGAGCTTTTATTTTCTCTGAATTTCGAAACGCGAAGGATCTTACCGCCACAGCTTCAGTATTTCGGAAAAATCGCCGGTGACGGAAAGCGTTCTTCAATGCTGGATGCGTCGTTGAGGTATTCCTCGCGAGGGACGTCAGTCTGAGGCCAACTTGCAAGGCGGACTCGGACGACTCGGCCGGGACGAATGCCTTCGATGATGAGGTCCGTTTCAAAACGGATTTGAATGCCGCTGCTCCCCACAGGTGTCGGGCCTTCGGATTTGGTGACCTCGAAGATGGTGCCTCGTGATGCCATATGTGCCGGGCCGTACGCGCCGTGGGTGTGCTTCAACGTGTTCTCGACGGAGTTCATGATGGCGGAAGAATCCTTCTTGAAATCCGCGTAGAGCCAGTCGTCCATGCCTCCGAACAATGTCACGGACACCTTCGCACGACCGAACTTCCCGTACTCGACGGCATCGACCCACGCTGGCATCCAGTGGCTGCGGATGAAAGCGTTGTGCGTTTCGGTCTGATTGCGGGCGGCGCGTTGCATTGCCACGTCGTCCAGCCAGCTGTCCGAGATGTGAAAGCGAGTGAATATGCCACCGGACTTCCGGTCAGTCGATGACTGATCGTTAAGTGGCGCGTCGCCGCGCCGGCCCACGATTGCCTAGAACGGCAACCCTATCAAATGAGGAAAGGTGGTGGGCCGGCTTGTCCCACCCTACGAAGATTTCCATTCGGGGGCTTCTGCGACCCCGGTGCACCCAGCCGTCCATTCGGGGGGGGGCCAACACTGTTCGCCATGGATTACAGTTTCTGAGCTCAGATCGAAAGACTGACTTCCTTGCTGGCAATTCGCGTTCAATCAAATCAAACTACTCCGATGTTCAGGTGCCTTGGACAATGGAGCTGTGCAATGAGATTTCGGACGTGTTGGCTGGTGATGGGATTGTTGGCTGGGATTGTTGGCGGATTGCCCTTCGATGTGGCAGGGGCTGACGCGAAGCCGATGGCGCTGAAAATGCGTAAGCGAGTCGAGGTGGCTCCGGAAACTGGGCGATACCACACGCTGACCACTCCCACCGAATGGGATCCGCAGAAGACGGCCGTCGTCATTTGTGACATGTGGGACAAACACTGGTGCCCGAATTCCACCGTACGCGTGGCCGAGATGGCTCCCCGGATGAACGAAGTCGTCAAGGCGGCTCGGTCGCGGGGTGTCTTTGTGATTCATTGTCCCAGCGACACCATGGAATTCTACAAGGATACTCCGCAACGGAAGCTGGCTCAGTCGGCTCCCAAGGTCGAAACCAAGCGACCACTCGAACGCTGGTGCCGGATTGATGCGTCACACGAATCGCCACTCCCGATTGATGACACAGATGGAGGTTGCGACTGCGATCAGCCGGTGAAGAATTACCGCGCCTGGTCACGTCAGATTGCCGACATCGAAATTCACGAAGGCGACGCAATCACCGATTCCGACGAAGCATTTCGCCTGATGAAAAGCCGTGGCATCGATAATGTCATCGTGATGGGTGTTCACACGAACATGTGTGTTCTGGGCCGACCATTTTCGATCCGGCAGATGGTTTATCAGGGGATGAATGTCGCCTTGATGCGCGACATGACCGATACGATGTACAACCCCGCCATGAAGCCCTTCGTCAATCACTTCACGGGGAATGATCTCATTATCGAGCACATTGAAAAATACTGGTGCCCGACAATCACCAGTGCGGATCTGCTCGGAGGCAAGCCGTTCACATTTGCCAAGGACAAGCGGCCTCACGTTGTGATCCTGTCGGCCGAAGACGAATATCGAACCGAATTGACGCTCCCAGCCTTCGCGGCCAAGCACCTGGGCAAGGACTTTAGAGTCAGCTTCGTGTTTGAATCCCCTGCGAAGAAATATGACCTTCCTGGAGTCAATGTTGTCGAAGATGCTGATGTGCTTCTCATCAGTGTTCGCCGCAGACCCATTCCGGCCGACCAACTCGCATTGATCCGCAAGTTTGTCGTGGCAGGAAAGCCCGTGGTTGGGATTCGCACGGCCAGCCATGCATTTCATTTGCGAGACAAGCAGCCGGACGGTCTGGGTGTCTGGCCAGAAATCGATAAGGAATTGATCGGCGGTAATTATCGTGGTCATACCGATGGAGCCACTCGGGGAATCATCCGTCCGCTGCCAGAGGTCAAACATCCGATCCTGACAGGGATTCCCGCCGGTGAATTCCTCAGTGGCGGAACGCTCTACTTGAACACGCCACTCGACCCCAAAGCGACCGAACTGATGCGCGGGCGAGTCGAAGGGAATCCTCAGCAGGAACCTGTGGCCTGGACATTCCAGCGTCAGGATGGCGGGAAGACATTTTATACATCGCTCGGTCACAAGGACGATTTCGAACAGCCTGCCTTCAATCGTCTGCTGGTGAATGGAATCTACTGGGCAGCAGGACTGGAAGTTCCCCCCGCCGACCAGAAGATTTCGGCCGCTATTCCCGGCCCGCGACTTCTTTCGGTCCCGGGAACCTGGGAACAGCAGAGTGAGGACCTGTCGAGCTACGACGGGTATGCCTGGTATCGCTGCGAAGTCAAAGTCCCGGAAGCCTGGAAGGGACGCGGCAGCTTTCTGTATATCGAAAAGATCGACAACGCCAGCGAATGTTTCATCAATGGTGTCAAAGTCGGCGTCAGTGGAGCGATGCCGCCGAAGTACGCCAATGGTCACGACAACATGCATCGCTATGTGATTCCGGGCACTACTCTGAAGCCGGGCGAAACAAATACTGTCGCGATCCGGATCTACGACGAAGGGGGAGCAGGTGGTTTCAAGGCAGGGGCGCCCCAACTGATCGCCGGGAACGAGGCGATCGTCCTGGAAGGGAAATGGCAGTTTCGTGCCGGAGACGACCTTTCGTGGGCGAATCCACCCGCAGGCGGTCTGAAGGTTGCTGAGTTACAGCCGTTTTCCAGCGTCGTCCCGGCTCCGAAAGTCAGTCCATTTGCAACTGTCATCCGGCGCGAGATTCAGCAGGCGGCGCTGACACCTCAACAATCGATGGACAACTTCAAGGTCCCGGATGATCTTCAGGTCGATCTCGTTCTGGCGGAACCGGTGGTCTCACAACCCCTCTTCATGAATTTCGACGAACGAGGCCGCCTGTGGGTGATGCAATATCTGCAGTACCCGGAACCCGCGGGTTTGAAACTGGTCAGCAAGGACCAGTTCTGGCGAGCTGTCTATGACAAAGTTCCTGAACCGCCACCGCACGGTGTTAAAGGACGTGACAAAATTACGATCCATGAAGACACCGACGACGACGGTGTCTACGACAAGCATAAGACGTTTGTGGATGGGTTGAACATCGCCACATCATTCGTACAAGGACGTGGCGGAGTCTGGGTTTTGAATCCGCCGTACCTGTTGTTTTATCCAGATAAAAACGGCGACGACATTCCCGATGGTGATCCGGAAGTTCACCTGTCGGGGTTTGGAATTGAAGATTCTCACTCGGTCATCAACAGCCTGCGCTGGGGGCCAGATGGCTGGTTATATGCAGCTCAGGGAAGCACAGTTTCGGCGGCTGTTCGCAACGGAACGGGAAAAAATGATCCCGTGAAACAGCCTCCCAAACCGGTCTTTTCTCAAGGCCAGAACATCTGGAGATACCACCCCGAATCGCGACGATACGAAATCTTTTCGGAAGGGGGGGGTAACGCGTTCGGGCTGGAGATCGATTCTGCCGGTCGCGTCTTTTCAGGACATAACGGTGGAAACACGCGCGGGTTTCATTACATGCAGGGAGCCTATCTGCAAAAAGGATTTACCAAGCATGGTCCGCTCTCCAATCCGTATTCATTCGGATACTTCCCGGCGATGGAACATCACAATGTTCCTCGTTTCACGCACGAATTCATCATCTACGAAAACAGCACTGGCCCTTATGCCCTGCCTGAAAAATATCGCGGCAAGTTGTTCGGTGCTGCTGCGATTCTGAATCATGTCGTGATGAGTGACGTGATTCCGGTCGGCTCCACATTCAAGACGAAAGACATTGGCTATGCGATTGAATCGTCCGACACTTGGTTTCGACCGGTTGACGTGAAAGATGGGCCTGATGGAGCGATCTATGTTGCCGACTGGTACGACGGGCAACTCGCTCATACCGCCAACTATCAGGGGGGACTCGATCGGGATCACGGACGGATTTATCGCATCCGGGCAAAATCAGCGAAAAAGCCCGCAGGGGTAGCACCCGATCTGGGGAATCTGTCATCCGCGGAACTTGTTGCCCGACTCGACAGCCCCGACCGCTGGCACCGCGAAACGGCGCGACGCGTACTGGCTGACCGCAAAGACTCTTCCATCGTACCGTCTCTCCGCACAAAGTTATTCGCGACGCAAGGACAGTCGGCCGTGGAATCGTTGTGGGCACTGCAACTTTCGGGCGGACTGGATGAACCGACCGCCCTGAAGGCATTGGATCATTCAGAAGCACAAGTGCGAGTCTGGACGACACGGCTGCTCGGCGACGAACGTCGCCTCCCGTCCGACATCGCGGCCCGGATCGCAACGTTGGCACTGACGGAACCCAATATTGAAGTTCGGTCGCAATTCGCGGCAACTGCCAAGCGACTTCCCGCTGATCAGTCGCTGCCAATCGTTCGCAGCCTGATGACGCGCGATGAAGACGCGACGGAGGCTCGTCAGCCATTGATGATCTGGTGGGCTCTTGAGACGGCATGTGACGTCGTTGCGGAAGCGAATCCCGGCTCGAGTACGCCGCCAGTTCATACACAACCCGCTTTGACTCTGGACGATCCGGAACTCTGGAAACGCCCGCTGGTCCAGAAAGAAATCCTGCCGCGATTGATGCGGCGTTACGCATCGACGGGACAGCGTTCCGACCTGGCGATTTGTGCCCGGTTGCTGAAGCAGTCCCCAACGCCGGAAACAACCAAAGCCTTGATGCAAGGCTTTGAAGAAGCGTTCCAGGGCCGATCGCTGGGAAATGTTCCTCCGGAATTGATCGCCGCACTGTCGGCCGCCGGGGGCGGCTCACTTTCACTGAAGATCCGTCAGGGAGATCAGTCGGCGATCAGTGAGGCGCTGAAACTGCTCGCAGATGAAAAGAGTCCCGCGGCGAAGCGGGCGGAATATGCCAGCCTGTTTGGTGAAATCAAGCATCCCGGCGCCGTTGCGGTCTTGCTGGAAACGCTTTCCAACACCGGAGACGACGGGCTGAAAGCCAACATTCTAACGTCACTTCAGGCCTATCCAGATGCCAGGATCGGGATGACCGTCCTGCAGCAGTACAAGAATTTTAACGAGGATGTCCGAACGGTTGCTCAGTCGCTGCTTGTCAGTCGCAAGACATGGGCGGTGATGCTGGTGGAGGCTGTCGAACGAGGTGACATCGCGGCGGCATCCTTGCCACTCGACACGGTTCGCCGCTTAACGATCTATAAGGACGACAAGCTGAGCAGCCTGATTCCCAAGCATTGGGGCAGTGTGGAAGGGGCCACAACCGCTGAAATGCAATCGTTGATCGAAAAGTATTCGACGGTTCTGGCCGGCGCTGGCGATCCCTATCCGGGCAAAAAGCTTTACATGCAATCGTGCGGCAAGTGTCACACACTGCATGCCGTGGGAGGAAGAATCGGTCCTGATCTGACGACGTACAAACGAGACGACGTCCGCCAGATGTTGCTGCACATCGTGAATCCGAGTGCCGAAATCCGCGAAGGGTTTGAGACTCAGATCGCCTTTCTGAACGACGGCCGAGTGGTCACAGGCTTCCTGGTGGAACAGGACCCGCAAACGCTGTCGCTGCGTAGTCCCGATGGTCAGACCATTTCCCTGGAGAGAACGGAAATTGATGAATTGGTCAAATCCCGCAAGTCGCTGATGCCGGAAGGGCAATTGAAAGATCTGACAGAGGAACAATTGCGGAACCTGTTCGCCTACCTGCGCAGTTCGCAGCCGCTGAGTGATTGACGCTGTGTCGGAAGATTATTGGACACGGACGACGCTGAGTGCACGGAAACAATCAGCGGAGCAAAAAGGGGTCGGGCCTACGATATTTCGATTTTGGCCGGACAAAGACTCATGTTCCATGACTACGGTTTCTTCCAACCAAAATCGAAATATCGTAGGCCCGACCCCGAATGCAGAGCATCGAACGGCCATGCTCGAATCCGGGAAATCCGGGAATCTGTGATTTGATTGGTTCGCTGCGGGTACAATGGGAAATGGAATTGACGACAATCGCCACCCATTTTCTAAAGGATCACCCATGAGTAGCGAGCTTGTACAGAAGCTGCAGAATTTGGACCTGTTTCGCGGATTAGCCGTGGATGACATCGACGGACTGATGGCTCATGTGACGACAGTGACTGTCGCCGCCGGAAACCCGGTGTTCGAGGCCGGAGCCGAGGAACGGGCACTCTATTTTCTGCTCGATGGAACCGTTGAAATTGAATTGATCGTTCCATTCGTGACCGAGGTCATTCTGGATGAACTCGCCCCGATCAGCGTTTTTGGCGAAAGCTCATTCTTCCACGGGACGGCGCATTCGGTGACTGCTCGGGCCTTGACGGAGGTAACTGTGGCGCGGCTGGAGCGTTCCGACTATGATCGGTTGCTGGAAGCCAGCAGTCTCGCCGCCTGTCGATTGGGTGCTAACGCTGCAGAGATCCTGGCAGCCAAGTTGCAGCGGACGGACGCCTGGATCGTAGAAACGATGCAGACCGAGGAAGCCCACCGGGTCCGTCAGAAATTCTGGGACTTTCGCCAGGAACTAGGTCATCGATTCGACAGACCCGAAGGGGGAGGCTTCAGCTCAGGTGCTGGCTGGAGGACCTGATCGAACGTGGTCTGCTGACGCCGCGAACAGGCGGAGTCTAGCGACTCTGCCGATTCTTCGGACAATGCCTTTGGCGCATTGTCCAATTTGAGACGTTTCCATCCCGCCACATGTCCGAATTGGAGCTATGTTCTGGCGGGGGGCCAATTTCATCCCGAGGACAACGAACGGCCTTGCCCATAAATGGGAGCAGAGTCCTGACTCGCGCGGCGATTGATCATCGTTGCGAAGTATTTCAGGGGTCAGCTCACGTTTATGGGCAAAGCCATTTTGACCACACGGAACGGTTCGCCGGATCCCTGTGTGTCTGCTTTCGGTGACATTCGACCCATTCTTGATTCCGCGAATTGGTGCCGGGAATCACGAGGAAATTCATGCGTCTCCCTTCCAAGCCAGTCTGGATGCTGATCGGGGTACACACGCTGTGCCTGGCGGTCGGCTTCTGGTTTCTCCATCAACTGGTGAACTCGCTGACGGAGTACCAGGCGGTGGAAAGCCGATGGGACGAACTCGCGCTCAGATCGACTCGACTCGCTCGTCATGCGGATTCACTGAACACAGACGATCTCACGTCGGAAACGCCTGCCCAGTTGAAGCTGGATGCGGTCGCATTGGAAATCCCCAACTCAGATCAATTGGGCATCGTCCTGGTGGATCGCAACCTTTCTGTGATTCGTCCGATCGCATCGAACACGGCCTGGCAAGCGGGCGATTCTGTGACGTGGCAATTCGAGCACGCCAACAATCCTGCGGGTGGTCCCGCTCGTGGTCGTGTTATCACACCCCAGGGAACCCGATCGGCGATCCGGTATCCCGTCGCCGAAGCGAACGGGTTTCTGGTTATCTATGATTTTCAACTGCCGACACCTTATTGGCGAGGAATGCTGTTAACGACGCTACCACTTGCCGCAGGAATCGCGTTCTTGTGGACCTGGATTCTGTCTTCGGTGGGGACCTATTTGATGTCTTCGAGACTGAACCTCGAAGAATCCAGCCGCAAGACTCAACAGGAACACGAGGCACTGCGCAGTGCCCAGGATCTGCTGCGCACTCGTGACGCCGTCATTTTTGGATTGGCGAAACTGGCGGAATCTCGCGATCCCGAAACGGGGCATCATTTGGAACGAATCTCGCTGTACTCAACGCGTCTGGCTACGGCGATGCGATCAGTCCCGAAATATCAGCGTACGGTCACGCCTGGTTTTGTCAGATTACTGGGAATCAGTTCCGTGCTGCACGACATCGGCAAGGTTGGGCTGGAAGACACGGTATTGCTCAAGCCGGGTAAACTGGACGCCGCCGAACGTAAACGGATGCAGGAGCATACTCTTGTCGCCGGGGCCTGCCTGAGAGAAATCGAACAGCGCCTGGGGGCTTCGAATTTTCTGCAGACCGCACGCGAAATTGCCTTACATCATCACGAACGGTGGGATGGGAACGGATATCCAACGGGTCTGGCGGGAGCCGAAATTCCATTATCCGCCCGGATCGTCACAGTAGCGGATGTTTACGACGCACTCTCCAGCAAGCGAGTCTACAAAGAAGCGTTTCCGCATGAGGAATGTGTGCGACTGATTCGCGAAGGATCGGGAACACAATTCGATCCGGAACTGGTTCAAATCTTTCTGTCGATCGAAGCCGATTTCGCAGAAATCGCAAGACGATTTGCTGTTGCAAATAAAGCTGCCGCCGACAAGGCCGCTGCCGCTGCAGAAAGTGCTTGCGAACTGATGTCTCAAGGGGACGAAGCGGTCCTGCTCGATATCGTCGCCGGGGCGAAATCGGCTGAGTCCTCGAATCGATCGTCTTCCGTGGCTTGAATTACCTGTCATCCAATTTTCTATGGTCTGGGTTGAGATTTCATGAAAACAACTGAAAAAGATGAGCATTGGCTCGAGATCTCGTTAATCATCATTTCGCTTGGGCTGACCAGCCTGATGTGGTCAATGACGGGTTACAAACTTGTCGTACTGAACCTGTTCTATTTACCTGTCGTACTGGCAGGCTTCTTCCTGGGACGTTACCGCGCGGGAGTTCTGGCGTCGTTTTCCGTCCTGGCAGCGTCCGTCGTTACCGCCCTGAACCTGAATGACTTTGCTGCATTTTCATCGCCATTGGTCGTCGCGCTCGCGGTGACACTGTGGGCTGCAGTGCTTGGACTGGTCGCGTTGCTGGTTGGAACACTGAGTGACGAGCGCAACCGCACATTGCAAGACCTTCACGAAGCTCATGTTGGGGTTGTTGAAGTCCTCGCCCGGTACCTGCAGTCGGCACATCCGAAATTGAAGGATCGGTCGAAAAGAGTCGCCCACCTGAGCGAAGCCGTTGCTCGCGAATTGAAAATGCCGACACGAGACTG
The DNA here is from genome assembly GCA_903911795.1 of uncultured Schlesneria sp. Lineage (GTDB taxonomy): Bacteria > Planctomycetota > Planctomycetia > Planctomycetales > Planctomycetaceae > Schlesneria. Next base: position 4,701 of record CAIWEX010000111.1, on the reverse strand, counting down.
TGACGACATTCGAGTCGCGGCTCTGTTGTTTGACATGGGAAACATCGAAATCACTGCTCGCGTCATTCGTAAAGCTGTCGGCGATCTGGAAACGGTTCAGGACCAGGAACAACACTCGTTCCATGGTTCGGAGCTGGCCCACTCGCTGGGGTCTGTGCTTTCTGGTGCATTCCCGCTGCTGATGAGCCAGGGAGAAGCAGAACCCCTGGGGCAACATCCGATCCCGGCGGCAATCCCGTTGGGAGCTCACATCATTCGAGCGGTCCGTTCGTACGACAGCTATGTTTACGAATCCAAATGGGGCCCGGCCGACGGTTGTGCTCTGGAAGACGCGATCATCGAACTGCGCAGAGATATCGACGCTAGCATTCCGGAGCATGTGATCGACGCACTGGAGCGAGTCGTCACGCAGGAAGCACGAGCATCTGTCGATCAGTTTCTGGCGGCGGCGGTCAGGGCGTAGAAAGCTTTTAGCGATCAGCAGTCAGCAAGAGTGAACTCTCACCTGCGTTTCTGACCGCTGATCGCTGACCGCTGACTGCTAACTAAAATCTGCCCACCAAAAATTTGCATTCTTCAAATCCTGACCTACATTCTCTGTCATGAGCAAACGTGCTCAACTCGCACCCCCGAGTCTGAAAGTTCAAAGGTGCAAGACCTGCTGATACTTCCGTTCGCCAAAGGGTGGTGGACGAATGACGTCGCAGGATGTTCGAAAAATAAGAAAAGGAACGTAGAGATGAACAAGTTTGTAACAAGCGTCAAGAATTTCCTGGTTTCCGAAGACGGTCCAACGGCTGTTGAATACGCGATCATGCTGGCCTTGATCGTCATCGTCTGCATCGGTGCTGTTCAGAGCATCGGCAAGAGTGCCAATGCCAAGTTCGGTTCGGCCAACACCGCCCTGAACCTCTAATTCTGAGAATTCGCATTTGCGAGTTCTTCGATGAGCGACTGATCTTCGACCCTGTCATTCGGCAGGGTCGAGTCGTTCTTTGGCAAAAAAGAATGGCCGCAGACAAGTTGCCGCGGTTTGATTGTCGATGCCGGGATCATCGCTGAACTTCCCATAGCCGTTCCTTTGGCTTAGATTGGCGGTAAGTTCAGATCTCCCCTCAACGTTGACGACTTTCCACGGAGGCCCCCTTGGCCGACAAGAAGCCAGATTTCGACGAGTTTCTCGATAAGTTTCGCAAGCACCGCGAATTGATGATCGAAGAACTGCATAAGGTGATCGTCGGTCAGGAAGCGGTGATCGAACAGATCCTGGCGGCGATCTTTACCGGCGGGCACTGCCTGCTCGTGGGTGTTCCTGGACTCGCCAAGACGCTGACAGTTTCCACGATCGCTCAGATCCTGGATGTTCAATTCAAGCGGATTCAATTCACGCCCGACTTGATGCCATCGGACATTACAGGGACGAATGTCCTTGATGAGAACGATACCGGGCGACGTGAGTTCCGGTTCGTCGAAGGCCCCGTTTTCACGAATATCCTGCTGGCCGACGAAATCAACCGAACCCCGCCGAAGACTCAGGCAGCTCTGCTGCAGTCGATGCAGGAGCGGGAAGTCACTGTCGGGCAGACGACCTACAAACTCCCGGAACCGTTCTTCGTCATCGCGACTCAGAATCCGATCGAACAGGAAGGGACCTATCCGCTTCCTGAAGCCCAACTCGACCGATTCATGTTCAATGTGAAAGTCGATTACCCGAATCTGGCGGAAGAAGAGAGAATTCTGACCGCTTCAACTTCGGGAGAGCGGCAGGAAGTTCGCAAGGTTCTTTCCGCGAAGGCCATTCTGTATTTGCAGAAGCAAATCAGCACGATTGAAGCGGGGCCGTTAACGATCAATTACGTGGCGCGGCTTGTTCGAGCCACTCGACCTGGGGATCCAACTTCCCCCAAGTTCGTGCGCGATATGGTGGACTGGGGGGCTGGTCCGCGTGCGGGTCAGTTCCTGATTGCGGGCGGAAAAGCCATGGCCGCGATGGATGGTCGCCCCAGCGTTTCCATGCAGGATATCCGCCGCGTGGCAATTCCCGTGCTGCGACACCGCATTTCGACGAACTTCCAGGCTCAGGCCGAAGGAATGGACCCCGAAACGGTGATCACGCGCCTGTTGGATGAAGTTCCAGAACCCAAAATTCCCAAGTACGTCTGATTGCTGCAAGATCGCGGAAAAACCGTCGTGCAATTGCGAATGACAAATGCAAAAGGCAGGTCAAACATGACCTGCCTTTTGCTCTTCATACGCGGATGCCGGCGTGCTATTCGGATTTGACGTCGTAGCAGAACAGCATGTCCTGATCTCGCACATACAGCTTGCCGTTACTAACGACAGGATGAGTCCAGATGCGACCACGTGCACTGCGTTTCATCGACTGAGGAGTCATCTTGAACCGGCTGATTTCGTGCCAGCCCTTTGGTGATGCTTCAGCCAGTGCAATGTCGCCTGATGCTTCGTCTACGCAGTACAGCATTCCATCTGCAGACGTGACGCAACCTTTTCCGAGAGCACCACGCTCATTCCACGTGATGTCCCCCGTTTTCAGATCCAGGCACATCCAGCCGATGCCGTCCGAATGTCCATACAGATGCTCGCCCAGCAGCAGTACGCCACCGTGGTGATTCTTCATGTTCTTGTTGAAGTAGACTTCCTTCGTTTTGTTCTCGGCATCGATCTGAATCAGCGTACATCCGACACCGTATCCAGACGTCACGAAGACCTGATTATTGACAACGATTGGCGTTGGGATCACAGCGGTCTTGCCGGGCCAATCCGCCTTCCAAAGTAATTTGCCATCGCCTGGCGACACTGCGGCCACGGAGTCCTGGAACAGTTGAACGTATTGAGCTTGGCCATGGATCGTTGCAGGAACGATGCTGGCATACTGAGCTCCGTTGGTCAGATCGGTCGACCGCCAGAGGACTTCACCGTTCTCTTTGTTGAAGGCGGCGATCGCCCCTTGTTTTCCACCTGGGGTACAGACAACACGTGGCCCATCGACAAGCACGGACTCGCAATAACCCCAGTTCGGGCGTCCTCCGTCGAGGTCCGTCATTCCTGTCCGCCAGACTTCGCTGCCATCATCCACCTTCAGGCAGACGAGCCCGCCAGTTCCTCCCATGGCATAAACACGATTTCCGTCGACTGTGGGAGTACCGCGGGGACCATTCCCCCATCCATTATCCAAGACGGAGCCGATCTTGCTCGCCCATTTTTCGGTGCCGGTGTTGGCATCCAGGCAGATGACATACTCAGCATCCTCACGAGCCCCCATGGTGAACAGGTTTCCGGCAACGACCGATACGCCGGAATATCCGAGGCCCGCGTTTTGGTTCAGCCAGACCTGCCTGGGGCCACCTTCAGGCCACTTCTTCAGCAGGCCAGTCTCTTTCGACACGTCGGATCGATCGGGACCGCGCCAGTGAGGCCAGTCTTCCCCCGATGCGATGGAAATACAAGCGACGAAAGCAGTAACAGTCAACCAGGGCAATCGCGAAACTCTCATACCCGAATTCCTCAACGGATTTTGACGACTAGAAAATCATCGAGAAATGGCATGGCAATCCCGGAAACTGCCGGTCGGCGGATGACACCTGGTTTCTGAATCACAGCTTCAAAAACGGTGTTCGCGTGTTCCAGCGGATTCCGGGAATGCGGTGACCGCTCCCCGTTTGGGCGGAATTCTAGCTACAACCGTTCTCCTGTGCATCAGTTCCTGCGATTTACCGTAACTTTCTTGAGTTCCGTTCCAATAGAAATTGTGGAAATTTCCGTTCGGCGACCGAAAAATATCAGTAGATGTTGATTTGTCCCGTCGGAATCAGATAAAATTGTGTGATCGCAAAATTCCGGTCCCACTCAAATCACGGGCTTTCCGCCGCGAAGGCCGCAAATCTGGAGGCTTGGCCATGCTGACTTTCCTTGGGCAGAAGCATCGGTTGTGTGACGGAGTCGGACGTCGTGATTTCCTCAAGATTGGCGGACTGGCTGTTGGTGGTTTGACCCTGCCACAACTCCTTCAGGCCGAAGAGTTGGCTGGTGCACGTGCGACCGGTAAGTCGATCATCAATATTTATCTCCCTGGCGGTCCTACTCACATGGACACGTTCGACCTGAAGCCGACTGCGGCAAAGGAGTTCCGTGGTGAGTTCATGCCGATCGCGACCAATGTTCCCGGCATGGAAATCTGCGAATTGATGCCTCGCCTCGCAGCACGCGGTGACAAATTCTCTGTCGTTCGATCGATTTCAGGTTTGCGTGACGAACACGCTCCACAACAGAGCGATTCTGGCTGGAGTGAATCATCGTTGCGGAACATGGGTGGTCGACCGGGGATCGGGTCGGTGATGTCGAAGTTGTGGGGCCCATCACAGACAACGAAACACGGTACTGCTCCGACGTTCGTCGATCTGACAGGCTGGACCAAGACCGGCTTTGTCGGCCAGATCAATGCCGGTTTTCGCCCCGATGGCGAAGGTCGCCAGAATCTGACACTCAATCAGCAGATCAGTCTCAGCCGCCTCGACAATCGTAAAGAACTCCTGACCGGCCTGGATCGACTGCGACGTGATGTCGACAGTCACGGGATGCTGACCGCGATCGACAGCTTTACCGAACGAGGCTCGCTATGCGCAGGAGCTCGACGCGCTGCGCCGCGCCGGCAATCCCTGGCAGCCTTCGGCGCTGGTCGAG
>CAIWEX010000110.1 GCA_903911795.1 uncultured Schlesneria sp. | reverse complement strand
CGTGACGATCGTATCGCACTTCATGATCCCGCCGAAGATATTGACCAGGATCCCCTTCACATTGGGGTCAGCCAGGATGATTCTGAATGCTTCGGTCACCTGATCGACGTTGGCACCACCACCGACGTCGAGGAAGTTGGCAGGGGCTCCACCGTGGTACTTGATGATGTCCATCGTACTCATGGCCAGTCCGGCACCGTTCACCAGGCAGCCCAGGTTTCCATCCAACTTGACGTAGCTCAGCCCCGAGGCCTGAGCCTGAACTTCCATCGGCTCTTCTTCGTTGAGGTCTCGCAAAGCCACCAGATCCTGATGTCGGAACAGGGCGTTGTCATCGAAGGTGACCTTGGCATCACCGATCACCAGTTCACCTTCGGCAGTGACGACGAGCGGGTTGATTTCAACCATGCTGCAGTCGTTGTCGATGAAGAACTGACAGACCTGGCGGAACAGCTTTTCGGCCGAGCGGATTGCGTTGCCTTCCAGACCCAACCGATAGGCGACATTGCGCGCCTGGAAGGGGAGCAATCCCGCTTCGACGTCGAACGGTTCCTGCAGGATCTTTTCCGGGGTGTTGTGGGCGACGACTTCGATTTCCATCCCACCTTCGGTTGAGGCGATCAGGATCGGGCCACCGGATTCTCGATCGACGACGACCCCCAGGTACATTTCCTTGGCGATCTTCAAGCCTTCTTCAATCAGCAGCACATTGACAGGCTTCCCTTCGGCCCCGGTCTGGATTGTGACGAGGGTACTGCCGAGCATTCGGGAGGCATGATCCTTGGCGGCTTCGGCGGATTTCACCAGCACGACACCCGGCTGATCGGGGAACTGCTTGAATCGCCCTTTTCCGCGTCCCCCCGCATGGATCTGTGACTTGACCACGGCCAGTGGGCCGGCCAGTTCCGTAAATGCAGCAGCAGCTTCGTCAGAAGTCTTGGCAACAACGCCGCGAGGGACCTTGGCCCCCGCCTTGGCCAGGAGTTGCTTGGCCTGATACTCGTGGATCTTCATCGAAATTCCTGAATTGACATCGGGACTGTGGAGTCGGGTTTGACCACCAGAGTGGCTTGCCCCGTGATCCGGGGCAAAACCGTGCTGGATTGAGCGCATTTCAGCGAACGGATGATAGCCTTGCCGGGAAATTTGTTCCACGAATCGCGACGGATTGACCTTGCTCCGGCGTCATCAAGCCTTCTCAAAACCGGGAAAGACTCCCGCCGGGGAGCGTTTTCGGTATGATCGGCGGCTTTATATTCATGATTTTCAGGAACCGAACTCCCGATGCTCAAGCACATTCCACCCTGTATTTCGCCCGAATTGATGTCCCTGCTGATGCGAATGGGGCATGGCGACGAAATCGTCCTGGCCGACGGCAATTTTCCCGCCGACTCTCACGCTCAACGGATCGTCCGGGCGGACGGACACGGCGTCCCAGTGATCCTGGACGCGATCCTGAACTTTTTTCCGCTCGATACGTTCGTCGATCATCCTGCCAGCGTGATGCAGCCCGTCGATCTGGAGACTCCAGAACCCCCGATCTGGAACGAATACCGGGAAGTGATTCGAAAGCACGAAGGGCGCGAGGTTGAACTGCGCCCGGTCGAGCGGTTCCGTTTCTACGACTTCGCCCGATCCGCCTACGCCATCGTCGCCACTGGCGAAACGGCCATCTATGCCAACCTGATCCTGAAAAAGGGTGTTGTGCAGTGATATGCTGAGGAATCGACTGTTGCAGTCTCTGCCCGGCGATCTTTAGTGGTCCGACGTATTTCAACGAATTTGATTTTGAAACGCAGAGATCGCGGAGGACACAGAGCAGGGAGGCTCTGCTCAATACTCGTTTTGCGCACTGACGCCACTCGGCGGTTTTCTTGAAAAGTACCTGTTATGCGACTGAATTCGGACACAAAGACTGTTCACCACAATGGATGGAGTCTGTGTTACCAGTATCGCAACGTCACGTACACAGACACTCGATTTCACCAATACCCGATCACCTCCGAGTTCCTTTTCCGAAAAAACGAGAAACGCATAATAGTACACCTGTATTACCTGCAAGAGGACAGGTCTGTCTCAATTTCTGATTCGGAAATCGAACTCATCGCGGAACATATTCGCGCTGCCATGGAGTGGCTCGGATGGCAAGTTGAGATACGGTTTTGTGGCCGTACAGAGTTTGCCAATCGAACGACTGGCCCATCGCTATCCGATACTCAAGACGAGGGAAGACCGCACTATAGGTCATTTACGTTTCGCAAGCATCCGAGCGAGTATTTGCTGACGGAGGATGGATTTTGCCTCGCACCCACAGGATTGATCATTCGCCCTGACGGGAGTGTGATTAACCCGATGAACGTCATGATGGGTGGACTCGGAACGATGATTTCCACCGAGGACATCGTCATTCCACAGAAAGATTTGCAGAACGCGCCGCCCCTCGTACGTCCATCGATTCGAATCTTGTGGGACTGGGTTTCGAATTGGGCTCGAGGTTTCAGGCGGAAGCCTGATATTCGAGTCGACCTGACG
>CAIWEX010000109.1 GCA_903911795.1 uncultured Schlesneria sp. | reverse complement strand
TGTTGGCAGCCGCCGTAGTTGTGCCGCCGTATCGAAAGGAACACTCGCCAACTATGACGAGCGACGGCTTGTCGCTGCACGTTGGAGTTAATATTGCTCGCAACCTCCGTGTGCGACCCTGCAAGTTCTCCGGTGCGCTTCTTGTTGTTCCGGCGCTCGGTCAGCAACTGCTGGCTATGAATTGTTCCGTGAGGTTATGGCCGGTACACGTTACACATGTGTTTTCGCTGCCGTTTGTCGACGTGGAACCCAATTGGCCGGGACCATTTTATGAACCATTCGGACCCTTGCTTGTCGAGGATTGGGTAAGCCGTGCGGTTCAGAAATATCGTGTGACAGGTGCGGAAACCATCACTTACGTCGAACTTGTGTGCCACAACTCAACGCTGCTGCAACTCGACGGCGCGCAGACGAGATGGTCGGAAGTCTTCAGAGATCGTGAGGCGGGCTCGTTTCCCCTAGATGCAATCAACGAATACGGCATCGTGCAGGTAGAGGGCGTTGACTGGTGCACTCACGCATTGAGGCCGGATGTCGCCGTCGAGTTTATGCGGCATTTGGACGCTACATTTTTCGAAGTCACGCCAGTGTATCAGTGCGATAATGGTACACTTCGGGCGTCTCCATAATTACTCGCGCGCAGTATCCGCCAACTCCGAAGACAGGTGGCAGCAAGGTAGTGTCCGTCAACTTGCTCGCGTTTGCAAAAGGGAATCTCAATCGAACGGCGGCAGGCGGGTTCTTGATGACATTGATGTGTGCCAGCAACTTGGCATACGAGTTCGCCTCTTCAGGCGCCCCACGGTGAACAGATCGTGAAAGCCTCGCCCAAGTTCGGCGCCGCGGCAAGCATAACTACAGTTCCTGCTTCTTCGCGTTCGGCAGTCATTGGCGCGACCCGGGGCCGGCCGCGGATGCAAGTGTGCGGGTGTGGGTCCGAGAGAAGTGGGTCTATCACCAGACTGGCGACGGCGAGGGGGCCATCTCGGCGGCCCTACCGGCGACGATGCACCCGCGGCCAGATTCATCGATGACGACGGCGATGGGGTGTTCGAGGGGGTGCAGCACTTCCTGTGCAACCGCCGCAGCGATGTGGTGGTGATCACCGGCCCGGGCATCGATGCGACGCCCAATGACGGCGAGAACAAGGTGAACAAGGGCGGGGCGGTGGTGGCGCGGGTGTGGTATGACGACTACGGCATGCCGCGGATCTATGCGCCAGAGGATGTGAACCACGACGGGGTGGTGGACCAGGCCGACCATGCGGAGTTCGTGCGGCTCTATGACCTTGCGAGAGCGGGGTCTGGCCCGACGCTCAGGGATGCTCAGAGGTACCGCAACCAAACGGACTGGAACAAAGACGGGACGGTGGGCCCCGAAGACCTTGCGGCGTTCACGGCGGACTGGCACGAAGCGATGCTCACGCCGCCGCAGCTGGAGCAGGAGTTGGGCAACCTGCCGCTCTATGCGGGCTATTGGTGGGATGCAAACCTGAAGTTGTACCACGTGCGTCGCCGGGTCTACGACCCGAAGATGGCGCGATGGCTGCAACGCGATCCCCTGGGGTATGACGCGGGCAGGAATCTGTACTCGTATGTGCTGAATCAGCCGGGGAGGTTTACGGACCCGATGGGGTTGATGATGCAGGCAGGTACGGACAGCGAGTCAGATTCAGAATCATCTTGCGTTAGTTCGGAAACCAAAGCGAAGGATGTCCGCACACAGCTCAATCGGATTCAGAGGATCCGGACAAACAATCAACTATCGGAAGCTCAATTAGCATCGCTCAAAGAGTACGAAAAGCGACTGAACGAGGCGTGGAACCCACAAAATGACGCAAGTGATCCGAAGGGGCCGTGGGACTACAAGTATTCTTCTGGACCAAACGCAAATAGAGTTCTCTCGCAGGCGCGGGATATGGCCGCGAAAGGTGCTAAAGATACCGTTTACGGAATCGGATTCGCCGCAGGTGTCAGTGTTGTGTCGGCGGCGGTTCCAATTGTGGCCGAGGTCATTGGAGAGTCAGAATCGGCTGTGGTCGCAAGTGTCTCAAAGCAGTCGACCGTGGCAAGCGGCGCGACGGAAGGCGAAGAGGTCGAATCGCAAATAATCTTCAAGAACGGGTGGCGTGATTCGAAGGGCAGGTTCGCTTCGCCGAAGTCAGGTGTTACGCCGGAGTATGTTACTGCTGAACGAGAAGTATTGGAGGACCTGCGGCG